>DASYCR010000093.1:0-5768 GCA_036500095.1 Polyangiaceae bacterium | reverse complement strand
GGGCGGCGGCCGGCGCATTTCTTCGGCGCGCTCGGCATGCTGACGCTCAGCGTGGGCGTCGCGCTGGGCGTGTATTTGACGGTGATTTGGTGCATGGGCCAATCGATTGGCCACCGCCCACTATTGATCCTGGCGGTGCTGCTGATCGTGGTCGGCGTGCAGATCTTGGCGACCGGTTTGATCGCCGAGCTGATCGTGCATCTGGCGCGCACGGACCTACCCTACGTGCTCAAGCGCGAAGTACGCCACGAGGCGCCCCTGCGCGAAACCAGCGAACGCACCCCAAGCGCAATCGCCCGCTGAGCTAGCGGCCAGCACCGCGTAACGCGAGCCAGACACCCACGTCCGCGAGCAGCGACGCGGCTCGCGACGCCACGGCGATGGCAAGAGCTGGGGCCACGCCGAGCGTCGACGCGAGAGCCATGGACAGGATCGACTCACGCACGCCGACGCCGGCCGGCGCAGCCAGCGCGATGAAGCCGCCCACGGTGGCGAGCGCGTAGAACCCCGAGCCACTCAGCGCGAGCGAGCTCGGCGCGCCGAACGCGAGGCTCAAGAGCACGCCATGCGCGAGCCAGGTCAGCCAATAAGCGAGGTGCATCAGCGGCAGCGCGACGGGAAGCAGCGGACCTCCGCCGTCCGCGCCCAACGCCCGCCGCAGAAATCCCGGCAATCGAGCGCGATCGAGCGCGACCAGCACCAGCAGGCCGAGCGCGAACAGCGCCAAGAGCACGAGCGAGAGAGCGCCGAGCCGGCTCTCGTAGAGCGCGGCGTGATCGAACCCGAGCAACGCCGAAAAACCGACCGCTCCGCCAACCGCCGTCCACGACAGCATCTCGAAGCCGACGGACGAACCGACGAGCAGCGCCGGCACGCCGAGCCGCTCGGCGCCAGCGATACGCACCAGCGGCAAGCCGACCATGCCCGGGGTGTAGCGCGCGAGCTGCGAGTCCATGTACAGAGCGAGCCCGGCCTTGCGCGGCACACGCTGACCTGTCATCCGCTCGAGCAGAGCGATCCAGCCACGCCCCTGGATCAAGCAGCCGAGCGCGAGCGGCAAGATCGACGCGAACGCGAGCGGCCAGCTGAGCGAAACGCGCGTGCTCTGCCAGCGCTGCGCCAGGTGCCACGCCGCATACGCGACGAACGCAATCGCCACCGTCATCAAGAGCGGGCGCAGCCTGCGCTTGGCGCGAGCCAGACCTGAAGCCTGCTCTACAGTTGCCAATCCGCCATCAACTGCGCGTTTTGCGACGGATCGAGGCCGCGCTTGAGCAGCGCAAATTCACCGACGCGCTTGAGCACGCCGTACTCGCCGTTCTGGAGCGCCGCCGTGAGTGTCTGCTTGGTGTGCGAGAGCTTGAGCTCCTTACCCGACGCGATCAGGTACTCTGCTCCGTGCGGGCCCGTGCGCATCGCGTACATATTCACGCGCGAGGACAGGTGCGGGCCGATCGTCTCGGTGGCGGCCACCGAGGCGTCCTTCGGGATCATGACCATCAGCGACTCGAGCTGCGCGAAACGCGCGATCTCCGCGTCCGAGATCGTGAACTCGAGATAGGAGTAGCCGGCTTTGAACGAGTTCGGGCGGCGTGAGAACGCGCCGTAGTTGTAGGTGAGCACGAGCGAGGCGCACACCATGGTGGCCGCCGCCGCGTGCATGCGAGGCACCCCCAACAAAGACTCGCGCTTGATCGCCGCGAGCGCGAGCGGCGTGGCCAGGAACAGGTACGGCGCCCAATGCATCACGTAGTGAAAGGAGTACAGCGTGGGTGGGTCGTAGTCCGTGACGAGCAGCGTCAGCAGTAGACCCGGCAAGAACGCCACCCAAAGATACCAACGGCGCGCCGGCAAGAACGCGACCGGCAAGAGCAGGTGCAAGAGATAGATCAGCTTGCGCTCGATGACGATCTTCGACCAGACGAAGAGTGGGTTCGTGAGCAAGGTCTTGATTACGCTTCGGTAACCCTTCTCTCCCTCCGCCCAGAGCGTCTTGTACATGTTCGGGTACCACCACTCGCCTGCTTCATCCATCAGGTAAAAGCGCAGGTACACGAAGTAAGCTAGCGAACCGACCAGCAGCGCGAGACCGGCGCGCGGTCGATAGCCGGTCAACAGAAAGTAAGCACCGATGATGGCGACGCCGATCGGCACGTCTTCACGGAGCAGCACGGCGGCGGCTGCTGATAGACCACACACCCACCAGCGCTCGTACTCCGCCGCCCAGACCAGGAGCAGAATGAAGAACGCCGCGATCGGCACGTTCTGGAACTCCGAAAAGTTCGCGCTGTGCAGCGGGTAGTAGCAGAGGAAGACCAGGCTTATCAGCGCCGCCATCCACTCCGACACGTAGCGCCGCGCGAAGCCAAACAGCGGCAATGCGCTCGCGCCGAGCAACACCGTTTGCAAGACGAGCAGCGTCTCCGGCCGCGGCACGAGCGCGTAGATTGGTAAGAAAATGTAGGTGCCGAATTTGGCGTGGTTCGCCAGATATTTTCCCGGGTCGGACGGGAACACCACCGTGCTCTGCAGGAACTTGCCGTGCAGACCGCCGTAGATCAGGTTGTTGTTGATCGAGAGATCGAAGTTGTGCGTGCGCAGCTTGTAGTGCCAGCGCACCAGGAAAAAGCTCATGAACAGCACGTAGGCAACGACCGCCCCGAGCACGACCCAGAGCGGTCCGCGCGCCCGCACTTGCTGCGGAATCGGCTCGAGCACGCCCTGCCACCACTCTCGCACCGCGCTCGGTGCCTCACACAATGCGCGAAATACCAAGCGTTCGGCGACGAGCGAGCCGAGCAGCACGACGAGCAACAGGTCGTCTTGGCGGTTTTGCCAGGGCTTGTACCGGAAGACGAGCGGCAACAGCGGCAGCAGCAAGAGCGGCGACAAAAACCACAGCCATTGTTCGCAAAGCGCCCAACCCTGCCCGCGCCGACGCATCCAATACAGCGTGCCGCCCACGGCCAGCGATCCGGCGAAGCTGCTCCCGACGTATGCCCAGACCAAGCTCATGCGCTGCCCCGGATCAGGCAACGTGTTGCTGATCAAGAACTCCGGAACCCAGCGTGAGCGGAAAGAGAACTCGAACCACATCACGGCTGCGCCGAGCAGGAGCCCGCCGAGAGCGACCGAGCGGCTCGCGATGCCCCACGGGTTTTCGAGCAGATTGGCGGGCGACTTCGCCGCTTTTTCCGGGCCAGTCATCGGGCGCAAGCATTACCACGAGCGACTCGGCCGCGCGCCGACTCGAGCAAACCTGGAGGCTCCTAGCGCCGTCCCCGAGCGGCGCGTACGCTATTGGCAGTGATTCGTCGTCCGCTGTCGTGCTTCTGCCTGGTCGCCTTGCTCGCGGTCTGCTCGGCGGAGACCGCCCACGCCGAGTTCAACCCGCTCGGACGGAGCAAAAAGAGGCCGAGCCCAGCGGCGCCGACGACCACTCCGAGCAAGCCACGAGCCGCGAGCCCCGCGCCGAGCCCCGCGACGTCCGCGGCCGTCCCCAAAGCCGCCGAAAAACCGAAGGAAGCGAGCGGGCCGAGCAGCGAGGCTTTGATCGCCCGCTACACGGCCATCGTGCTCGCGCAACCCGGCGCGGATTTTCCCTTGCAGCGGCTGATCGAACTCTACCGCGAGCGAGACGGCAAGCTCGACGCGCTGCTCGCCGATCTGGACCAGCGCGTCACGTCCGCCGGCGGCGCGCACTACGCCGCGCTGATTGCACGCGCGGGCATCGAAAAATTCGACGGCCACCCGGAGCGGGCAGAAGCCTCCTACGAGCGCGCGATCGGCGAGGAGCCCAAGAACGCCATCGCGATCCTGGCGCTGGCGCGCATGCTGAACGAACGCGGCGACAAGCAGCAGGCGCGCCAACGCTTCGAGCAAGCGATGCCGGCAATCAAAGACGATGCCGAGCACGAACAGGTGCTGCGCACGCTGCTCGGCTTGTGCCTCGATCTCAAGGACTTCGACGCCGCGAAGCGCATGCACGAGGAGCTCGTCAAGCGTTCGAACGGTTCGTTTTTCGTGCGCGCCGAACTCGGCCGAGAGCTGCTCGCGCGCGGGGACTACCAGCGCGCCGCGGCGGAGTACAAGCTCGTCGTGCGCGCCGCCAGCGGCGACAACCGCGTGCTCGCGCCGGCCCTGCGTGACTACGGCAAGGCGCTCGCGAAGCTCGGCAAGACCGAGGAGGCATTGACCGAGCTGCGGCGCGCGCGTGACTTGGCCGGTGAGTCCGGAGTGCGACGCGAGGTCGGCGACGCGATCGTCGAAATTTATCGCAACGAGGAGCGGCTCCCGCAGCTGATCAGCGAGCTCGAGAAGCAAAATAGCTCACAACCCGACGCGCTGCGCACGCTCGGGGCGCTCTATGAAGAGACCGGGCAGGTGGAAAAGGCGATCGCCATGTATCGCCGCGTACTGCAGAGCGACGCCAAGGATCTCTCGACGCACCTGCGGGTCGTGCATTTGCTGGAAGTGCGCGGCGATCTCGATCAAGCCATCGCCGAATACGACGCGTTGATCCGCGCCGCGCCGCGCAACCCAGATTTCGTCTTCCGCATGGCGGAGGCGTTGATCGCGCGGGGTGACCGCAAGCGCGCGCTCGAGCGGCTGCAAGAGCTGGAGGCTCGCTCGGGCAACGACGAAGAAACGCTGACGGCGCTCGTCGACTTCTACGAGCGCGTCGAGGAAAAATCGCGAGCGCTCGCGCTGCTGCAGCGTCTAGCCGCGGGCGGAGCGGCGGACCCCGAACACTTGGTGGAGCTCGGCGCGCGCTACTGGCAAGAGGGCGACAAGAAGAAGGCGCTCGCGACTTGGCAGCGCATCAAGCTGGTCGTGCCGGATCGCGCGCGCGCTCTGTCGATGCTCGGCGAAATTTACCTCGAGCACGACATGCCCGCTGAAGCCCTGCAAGCCTTGGCGGAGGCGGTAAAAATAGCGCCCAAGCAGGCGCGCTACCGCAAAGCGTACGCGCTGGCGCTCGAGCGCAGCAGCTCGTCGACCGCTACGCGCGAACAACGCTCCGCGCAGTTCGACGAGGCGCGCAAAATCTGGGAGCAGCTCTTGCACGACGCGAACGCCGACGCGAACCTCGCGCGCGAGGCCCGCCAACACATCGTGAGTTTGTGGAGCTTGGACGGCCAGCTCGCCGCGCGTCTGCCCGGACTCGAGGGCCGACTCAAGCAAACTCCCCCCGATCTCGAAGCCGGACGCTTGCTGGCGGAGGCGGATTTCAGGTTGCGCCGCTACGCCGACGCCGAGCGCGTCCTGCGGCGCGTCACCGACGCGGCGCCCAGCGACGTCGAAAGCCTACTCGCGCTCGAGCGAGTGTTCGGCCTCGAACGCAAGCTGAAGGACGCGATCGCCGTGCTCGAGAAGCTGACGCATGCCGACCCCAAGCGCGCCCGCGAGTACTACCAACGCATGGCCAGCAACGCGGCCGAGCTCTATCAGGACGACGACGCGGTCGCCTACGCCGCGCGCGCGGTGGAGCTCAGTCCTGACGACGCGGAGGGCCACAAGAAGCTCGGCGAGATGTATCGCAAGCGCCAAGACGTCCGCCGCTCGATCGACGAATTTCGGCAAGCCATCACCAAGAACGACCGCCTCTTTCCCGTCTATCTGGAGCTCGCGGAGCTGCTGCTCGGCGAGGGCTCCACGGACGAGGCGGATCTGTTGCTACGCCGTGTGATCCGGGCCTCGCCGGACGAAGAGCTCGTCGCGCAAGCGGCGCGCCTCAGCATGCAGGTGAATCTCGGCAAGGGCACGCT
>DASYCR010000092.1:0-1758 GCA_036500095.1 Polyangiaceae bacterium | reverse complement strand
TCTCGCTGAGCGCGCTCGGGGAACCCGATGCGGCCGCACCGGAGCTCGCGCGAGCGCTGGTTGCGCCGCCATTTCCGTCGCCGCTGCGCGACGTGATGGGCGTCGACTACTATACCGATGCACGCCATTCGGTCATCGATCCAGCGCTGAAAGCGCGCAACGAAGCGGTCGAAGCCCCCTTGCGCGAATTCGGACGCGCGCTCATGGTCCTCAGTGACGGCTACCTGCGCAGTCGGGGGGCAGATGCCTCGCTGGCCGCGCGCACGCTCGACGGGCTCTTTGCCTGGGCGTCGGCTGACGCACTCCTCGGCCAGGTCAACCGCGGCGGCCTCAATCAGGTCAACTGGGCGCTCGGCGTGTATGGTTTGGACTACCTGAAGGTCCGCGACGCGCACGGTTTGGACCCCAGCAAGCGGGCGCGCGTGGAGCGTTGGTTTCGGCAGCTAGCGGCTGAGCAAATCTCGTATGCCGCGCTTCACCCCGACTGGCCGGATCACACCAACAATCATGCTTACTGGGCTGGAATGTCGGTGGCCGTGGCGGGTATCGCCGCCAGCGATCGCACGCTCTTCGATTGGGGCATTGGCCAATATCAACTGTTTCTAAGCCAAATACAGCCGGATGGCACGCTGCCGGCGGAGCTCGCTCGCGGCCAACGCGCGCTGCACTACCACTTGTTCGCGCTCGCGCCGCTGGTAATGCTCGCTGAGCTGGCCGAGGTGAACGGCGTGCACCTCTACCCCGCGGGTGACCGAGCCCTCGAGCGCTTGGTCAATCGCTGTCTTGCCGGAATGGCCGATCCGCAAGCATTCGGAGTCGCGGCCGGCGCGCTTCAAATCATTCCCGATAAGTCCGATCTAGCTTGGCTCGAGATCTACAACGCCCGCTTTCATCCGCAGAACGCAGAGCCTTGGTTGAAGCAGCGCCCGTTGGTGTTCGGATTCTTGGCGGGAGATCTGACGCTCGCCTTCGAATAGCGCGCGACACACTTTGCCGTCGACTGTGACGCGATCTTCGTCGATCCAGCCGGCGTCGCGCAGGCTCGCGCGCTCAGTTGAAGACCGCGCTCATGCCGATGGTGAACGAGCGCGCGAAAGCCGCGATATTTTCGTCCGATTTCGTGTCGCTGGTGCGCGCGCCCATCAAGCGCAACTCTGGACCCACGGCCCAATCACCCGCTACCCAAAAATCATAGCCGAACCAGGCGGCGCCGCCGAAGCCTGCCGTGCGTTGCTTACTGTTGGCGTTGACGTTCTGAAAGCTCTGGCTCGCAAAGCCGACCAAGCCGCCCAAATGCCAACCGCCGGAGCGATTCGGGAAGCCGTCCACGAATGGGCCGATCAGCGTGCTGACACCGCCGTTGGTGCTCAGGGTCGGGTCGATCAAGAGGGCGCCACCGACGGCAACGCCCGGGCTGGGCGATCCGCCGATCAGCAGGTCGAGCGCGAGATCGCCGCCGTGGTTGTCAAAATTCCGATTCGGGCGATTCGCGTCGCTAAAGCTCGCGTGGTAATCGCCGAAGCCGACGCTCGCGCGGAGGTAGAAGCCGTCATGCACGTGATAGGTGCGTGGTACTGCTAGCGCCACGGCGGGAGTCGATAGATCGATCACCGGGCGTGACGGCGCAGCGGGCTGCTGGGGCGTCAGCTGAATGGTAGCTGGCGGTTCGTCCGCGATTGCGACTGCGGAGAGCGCCGCGACGCAAACGGGCGCGAGCAGCAAAACAAAGGCTTTCATGGGTTGATCTCTGGGTCCGTC
>DASYCR010000091.1:0-1551 GCA_036500095.1 Polyangiaceae bacterium | reverse complement strand
GGGCTCTTGCACGCGGGCACAGTGCACACCGTGGACATCGGTGTGCCGGACACGGCGCTCGCGCAGATCGGTTACAGCGCGGAGATCGTGGAAGCGCGAGACGTGCAGAGCGCGCTCGTGCTGCGCAAAATTACGACGCACAAGGGCTCGGCTGGGCGGGTGACGGTGATCGCTGGCTCGCCCGGACACATCGGCGCGGCGTTGCTCGCCGCGCACGGTGCGCTGCGGGCCGGCGCGGGGCTCGTGACGATTGCGGCGCTGCCGGAGACCGCAGCGCTGCTCGACCAGCGCGTGCTCGAGGTGATGACCGCGCGCATCGACCCCGCGAAGATCGAGGATTCACTCGACAAACTGCTAGAACGCGCCGACGCGGTGGCGATCGGCCCGGGCCTCGGCTTGGATGACACGGCGAGGAGGATCGTCGATCACGTCGCGCTGCGCGTGCGCAAAACCAAGGTCATCGACGCCGACGCCATCACGCACTTCGCCGGCCGCGCTGAGGAGTTACGGGGCGCCCCGGGCGATCTGGTGCTGACGCCACACTCGGGCGAG
Organism: Polyangiaceae bacterium; assembly: GCA_036500095.1. Lineage (GTDB taxonomy): Bacteria > Myxococcota_A > Polyangia > Polyangiales > Polyangiaceae > PMG-095. Next base: position 999 of record DASYCR010000091.1, on the reverse strand, counting down.
ATGGCGCGCATCGTCGGCGGCACGGCCGAAACCGTGGAAGCGGACCGCTTCGGCACGCTGGCACGAGCGGTCGCGCTCACGGGTTCGGTTGTCTTACTCAAGGGTTACCGCACGCTGGTCGGCGCTCCCGACGAGCGCGCGGCGATCAACGCCACCGGCTCTGGCGTGCTGGCGACGGGCGGATCGGGCGACGTGCTGACCGGCATTCTGGCAGCCTTCGGCACTCAGCTCGACGCGCGCCGCGCTGCGTACTCGGCGGCCTACGTGCACGGCGTAGCGGGTGAGCGGCGCGCCGCTCACGGCGTGGATCGCGGCGTCTTGGCTCATGAAATCGCCGACGAAGTGCCTTACGCGCTCGGCTCGCTCCGCGCGTAGAAGCCCCCTGAGCACCGAAGCTCCGCTTTGCCGCGCTGACAGCCTGCACCCGGCTGCTGCCAGTTTGACACGCGCGGCGCGTTCGGCAGGCCGCACATAACCTGCGGAAATGCCGCTAAAACGCTAATTCTGTGGCTGGCACGCGGCTTGCGATGCCTGGCGTCCGTGGAGGCCACGATGTCAGAGTTACGCTTCAATCCGAGCCCATCCCAAACATTCACCGCGGAGCTGCGTGAGAAGTTGCCGGCGCTGCTCCCGGGGCTCAATGCCCGCGCGCTCTCCTTGTGCAAGCGCAAGAGCGACGCCAATGATCTGGTGCAGGACACGGTGGTGCGCGCGTTGTGCTTCGAATCGGGGTACGAGCAGGGCACGAATTTGCGCGGTTGGTTGCAGCAGATCTTGTTCAGCGTGTTCATCACGCGCTGTCGAAAGGCAACGCGCGAGCGACGCGCGCTGGGCGCCTTGGCGAGCGATCCTTGCGCCTGGACGCAGCCCGACGCCCCCTCGCAACGTCAGTCGCTGCTGCGTCCGGTTTCGCGCGCGCTCGACGCGCTACCAACGCAATTCTCGGCCGTAGTGCGCCTGGTCGATTTGGAAGAGCGCAGCTATAAAGACGCCGCAACC
>DASYCR010000090.1:0-7764 GCA_036500095.1 Polyangiaceae bacterium | reverse complement strand
CTTCAGGATGTTGGTTCCGATCAACACGCGGTCGCCTTCGCGCAGCGTGCCGCGCTCGACCTTCTCTCCGTTGACGAACGTGCCGTTGGTCGAGCCCATGTCCTCGATGCTGAGCACGCTCTTTTCGAGCGCGATGCGCGCGTGCTTGCGCGAGACCATTTCCTCGACGAGCACCATGTCGAGCTCGCTCGAGCGCCCGATCACGATCTCTTGACCTTCACCGAGCGGAAATTCGCCGCCCTGGTATTTGCCCGAAATGAACCGGAGCGCGAACTGGGGCGTGGGGCTCGTGCCCTCGCTCGACGCCTTCGGCGAGAATCGCTTGGTCATAGTCGGAGACACTGCGCCCGGAGCTCGGAACTACCCGAACTTCGGGGGAAAAAATCATAGGGTCCCCCGGAACAACGGGTCAAGCGCGGCTCGATCCAGGCGCCGCCCGCAGCGCCGGCCCGGCGCCCCGCAGGGCGGAAGTCGCCGTTTCGTCACGCGCGGGCTCGCGGGTGCTCAGCGGACCTGGACGTTGCGAAGTGTGCGTTTCTGTCACTACGGGCAATACGACGGCAAATGTAGAGCCGACGCCGGTCCGGGACGCCACTTCGATCCGGCCGCCCATTTCCGCGACCATGCGTTGGCTGATGGCCAGACCGAGCCCCGTGCCGCGATCTTTGGTGGTGAAGAAGGGCACGAACAAATTTTTCTGCACCTGGGGCGCGATGCCGGGCCCTTCGTCGCGCACGGCGATCTCCACCCAATCCGCCCCGGCCGGAACCACGCCGTCCGAGCTGCGCGAAAAATCATGGCGCAGCTTGGTGGTCAGGTTGATCTTGCCCTGACCGCCCATGGCCTGCACCGCGTTGCGGATCAGGTTGATCAGCACCTGGCGAAGCTGCTCGGCGTCGCAACGCACCGCGGGGAGCTCGTCGGCCAGGCTCGGGACGATCTCGCACTCTTCCGTGCGATCGGAGGCGAGCACCGTGAGCGTGCGGCGCACGACGGCGTTGACGTCCACCGCCCCGGCGTCGCCCTTGGACGGCCGCGCGTAGTCGAGCACCGAGCCCACCACGCGATCGAGCCGCTCGACCTCTTCCAAAATGATGCCCACGAACTCGAGCTCGCTCGAGCCGAGCTTGGTCTCGTGACCGGGATCGCCGAGCAGCTGCGCCGCCCCTTTGATCGCGCCGAGTGGGTTCTTGACCTCGTGCGCGAGGCCGGCCGCCATTTGTCCGAGCGCGGCCAGGCGATCGCGCTCCTGCATCTGCCGATACTGCCAGGAGTTTTCGATCACGACGCCGATCTGCACCGCGAGCGACTCCAGCAGCACGACCTCGTCCGGCGCGAACGCGTCGCGCACGCGATCGTCGGCCACCAGCAGGATACCGAGCAGCTCCTGGCGCTCGCCGTGAATGCCCAGGCACAGCGCCTGCTTGAACGGACCGAGCAGCTCGGCGGCGGCGAGCAGGCGCTCGTCGGCTTCCTCGCGCTTGTCGCCCATGCGTCGGCGCTCGCTGAGCTCGTGGGCGAGCTCCTCCAGGACCAACGAAGAGCCCGCGATCAGCCGATCGACGAACGGTCGCGCCATCGCCGCGTCGATGCGCGCCGGCGCGGCCGGCCCAAACGACGAGCCGAGCGCGAAGTCCGAGCCGCTCGGGTCCCGCAGATAGAGCGCGGCGCCGGTGGCGCGGCGCGAGCCTTCGATCGCCGAGACGACCACGCTCTGCATCTCGGAGACTTGCAGCACGTGGACGAGCTCGCTGCGCGCGCGCGCCACGGCGCGCTCGAGATCCGCGCGCTCACGGAAGAACACGATGTGCGCGTAACTTTCAGCCTTGCTGCGCAACGGTTCGAACAGCACCAAGATCACGATCGCCGCCAAAATAGCGCCGAGGTACATGGTCTCGAAACCGCCGAGCAGCACCACGAACACGTAAAAGATACCGGCGAGCGCGAAGGCCAGCGCCGTGGAGACCAAGAGCTGACCCAAGATGTCGTACAGATCCACCAGGCGATCGCGCGTGAGCGACTCGGAGAGCACGAACAAGAACACGATGCTGAGCACCATGCTCACCGGCGGCAAACGCACGCCGATGAACCACAAAAAGTCGGCCATGCTGAAGACCGCCGCGAGCGCGCCGATGAAGACCAGGAAGCGGACGCGCCGCTGCACGGCGCGCGAGCCGCTACGCTCGCCGCGGCGCGCGAGCGTGTAGAGCGACGCCGCCAGCAGCCCGAACACGTACAGCACGACCGCGCCGCGCACCCAATCGTGATCATGCACGGTGAGCGCGAGCAAGAGCATCGGCACGGCGAGGATGCCCGCGACGCGCTTGAAGCCCGCGCCGCGCCCCGGTTCCGGCACGATCGATTCGAACAAGTGCACGGCGAACTGCGGCAAGAGCACGGCCAGCACCGCCGTCCAGCGCGCCCACAGCTCACCGCGCCCCGCGTGGTACAGCCACTGCGCCAGGTACCAGAGCCCGATGTCCCCCGCGAGCGCTGCGAAGTACCACTGCGCCGCCCGCGGCTTGCCCTTGAGCAGCACCGAGACGGCGATCGCCAAGCCGAGCACCCCGCAAAATAGCGAGGTACGTGTTCGAAGCTCCATGCCGCCCATGGCGGGCTTAGCTTAGCTTAGATTTGCCGTGCCTGGGCCGACGAGAGCCGACACTAACCGCGATAGAGCCCGTGTTCTTCGATGTAACTCAGCACCGCGCTGGGCACGGAGACGGCGAGCAAGCGGCGATTGGAGGGCTCGTCGCGCATTTGCAGCGCCTCGCGGACACGCGTCGAGGACACATCCGGCAAAAGGGCGGGATTTTCCGACGGATGCGGGTAGCCCGGACGCGCGACGATGAACGGCGGCGCGAGCGCGGCGATGCGTTCGAACGCGTACCACTTGCTCGTCTCCCCGAGTACGTCGGAACCGATCAATAGACGCAGGCGCCAGTCCGGGTGCGCGTGGACCATGTGCTCGACCGTGCGCAGGGTGAGGCTCGGCGTGGCCAGACCTTGCTCGACGGTGGATACCTCGACCTGCTCGATGCCCGCCATGGCCAGTTCGCACATGCGCACGCGGTGCGCGAACGCGCTCGGTTGCTTCTGAAATGCGTGCTCGAACACGGGCACGACCAGCACGCGCGAGAAGCCGCCCACCTTGAGCGCATACACGGCCGCCAGCACATGAGCGATGTGCGGAGGATCGAAGCTTCCGCCATAGAGGGCAACGTGGCTCATGTCTCGCTCTGGGCTCGTGGCAGCCGTCCAGTCGAGCTTAGCGCGGGTTTGTCGCGAAGCGCGGCCTAGACGATCTCGATCTCGGGAAACGGGAAAATCATTTTCCCGCCGCCTTCCAAGAATGCGCGCTCGCGCTCGACGATGCCGGCCTTGAAGTGCCAGGGCAAAACCAAGAAGAAATCAGGCTTCAGAGCGCGCGCTTCTTGCTCGGACACGATGGGAATGTGGGTACCGGGCGTGACCGAGCCGTACTTGTCCGGGTTCACCTCCGCGATGGCGGGGATCTCTTCCGGCGTGAGGCCGCAGAATTGCAAGACCACGTTGCCCTTGGTCGACGCGCCGTAGCCCAGGATCTTTTTGCCGTCGCGCACGAGCGCGTGAATCAAGCGTCGCAGGTCGTCGCGGTGCCGATAGACGCGCTCTTCGAAATCGCGGAAGGGCCGCGGCGTATCGAGACCCATGCGCTTTTCTTGTTCGAGGAGCCAGGTGATCATCGCCTGGTTGGCGCGCTGTGGAGAACCCTTCTTGGCGGCGGTGACGGCGAAGCTGCCGCCGTTCACGGAGTTCATCTGCACGTCGATGATGCGCAGATCCGCGCGTTCGAGAATGCCGGCGACGACGCCGATCGAATAGTACTCGAGGTGTTCGTGGCAGATCGTGTCGTAGGAATTCGTGCGCAGCATGCTCGGCATGTAGCTCTGCTCGAAATGCCAGATGCCGTCGTCTTGCAAGAGCTCCGCAATTTGGCGCGCAAACGCGACCGGATCTTCGAGATCGTAGAACATCGCGATCGACGTCACGATGCGCGCCCGTTTGCTCGTCACGCCGCGCACGTTCGCCGCCGAGAAGAAATCCGGAATCAGCGCAATCTCGGCCGGATAATAGCTGCGAAACTTCTCCCCGGTCGGGTCGACGCCAATCCGCTCGAGCCCCGGCGTGCGGTAAGATTTGAGCAGCGTGGCGTCGTTCGAGCCGATGTCGACCACCAGATCGCCGGCCTTGAGCGGCACGATCGCCTCTAGCGCTCGCACCTTGGCGTCCAGGTGACGGACCATCGACTGGTTCAGACCCGAACGATAGCCGTAGTTGTCGCCGTACATCTCACTCGGATCATAGGAGTGATTGAGCTGGAGCAAGCCCGAGTCCGGACACCACACGAGCTCGAGGGGGCCACTCGTGACCGGCGTCGACGCGGACGGTGGAAAGACGCCCGTGAGCGCCTGCATGCCCAAATGGAGCACGCTCATCAGGTTTTGACTCTGACTGGCGCGACAGCGCTCGATGCGAGTGTACGGTGCTTTGGCCATGGGCGATGCCCTTCCTTCTACGAGGATTTTCCGGCCCTCTCAAGCAGGATTGCTTGGAGGTCGGCTACGGTCGGCGCGCCGACACCCGCGCGGCCTTCGTCCCACGCGCGTCGATAGATGTCGCGCAGTTCCGGCCAGCACGCGACAAACGCCGGCAAATGACCGAAGCGTCGCACGAGCCGCTCGGGCGAAAACAAGGGTCGATTTTCGTCCTCCGCACTGGTGAAGATCTTGGTGAACCAGCCGGGGATCTGACGCACGTGCTCGCTCCGCAGCTGATCGACGTCGGCCGCGGGCACGCCCTTCTCCTGCATCAGGTCGAACAGCTCCGGGAAGCGCTCCAGAATGAACAGCGTCGCATAGCGCAGCCACGAGACGTTCAAGTTCACGACCGTACAGGGTCGTCCGATCCAATACGCCGGCCGCCCGAGCATGTGGCGGCAAACGTAGTCCGCGCTCGGCACCGTGCTGGGCAGCGTGGAGAACGGTCTACCCGAGGTGTCCTGACCGTAGGCGAGGCGCGCGTGATCTTCGCGATAGATCAAACAATAGATGGCGGTAAAGCAGTTCTCCGAACGCGCCGCTATTTCGCTCAGCCGCTCCGCGAAGGCGTCCTCCACGCGCGGCGAGATCGCGCGCGCCGCGTGAATCACGGCATTCGCGTCCTGGATCTCTTCGGGACGGTCGAAGTGCGTGTACGCGTAGTTGGTGTAGATGAGCTCGATGCTGGGATGATTGGCGATCGCCAAGAGCACGCGTTCGAGCGTGCCCAGCACCAGCAAATCGTCGTCGCCGATCACCCAGATGTAGCGCCCGCGCGCGCGCTCGCAGCTCTTGCCGAGGTTCCCGAGCATCCCCACGTTCTTCTCGTTGCGATAGTACGAAAAATGCGCGTGCTCGAGAAACTGCGAGGCGACTTGCTCGGTGTCGTCCGGCGACGCGTTGTCGCAGACGAGCACCTCCACCATGCCGGCATAGGGCGCGCTTTGCTCGAGGATCAGCGGCAAGCTATGGGTCAGCCACTTGGCGCGATTGTAGGTCGTGACGCAGATCGAGAGCACCGGTCGTCGCGCCGGCACTGCGGGCGGACGACTGCGCGTACTCATCGGCGCCGCGCTGCGCCGCGCGGAGAGCGACTCGGCGTCGTGCAAGCTGTCGCGCTTGGGCCGCAATGGTTTCGGCAGCAAGCGCGCGGCCAAGCCCTCGACGGGAACGCCTGCGCGCCGGCCCTCCGCGCCATAGCGCAAGAGCGCTACGAACGGCGCGCGGCCGAGGCCCAGCCGCAGCTTGCCCTCCGCGGCCGAAAGCTCGGCTGTGCTGGGATCGCGACGCAGCAGCAAGCGATAGCAGCGCGTGACGAACAGCGCGGCCGGAGCGAGCACCAGGTCGTCGATGAGGACGCTCTCCTGGCTATCGAGGCGGCGTCGCCAAGGGTAGAACTCGAGCGCCTCGCTGGCCGCCGGGAGCGCGCCAAACAGCTCGCTCAACGTGGTCTTATCCGAGCGCGCCTCGAGCACGCCGCGCACGCTTCCGCGGATCTCGTCGGCCGTGAAATCCGCGCGGCGGGACGACGGCGCGAGTTCTTCACGCTCAGCCATCACTTACCCTGCCCGAACAGCTTGCCGAGTCCCTTCACCGCGCGTGCGATCGGTTCGAGCGCGCGATACTGCAGGAGCTCGGCCCGCAGCCGATCCATCTCCCGCTTGTAGTGGAACGGGATGTAGTCGTCGAAGACGTTCGGAGCGAGCGCGAGCTTCTCGATCAGCGCCTCGTCCTCGCGCCGCACGTAGAAGCGGTTCAGTCCGTCGAACACGGCAAATAGGTAATCCGCACGCAGGATCAGATCTTCCCAGGCGCCGTGCGTCGGCTCCGTGGAATTCGGGCGCGTGGCTTCGAGCAGCAAGACGCGCGGCCGGAAGCGCGCCAGGTCCGCGCCCTGCAAGACCTGCCGCTCGTGCCCCTCGACGTCGATGGACATGAAATCGATCGTCTTGTTCGCGGCGTGCTCGGCCAATATTTCGGCGAGCGGCAAGGTCTTTACGCGCAGCGCGTCGAATTCGACGCCCTTTTTCTTGTGCAGCTCGGCCTCTTCCGCCGTCAACGTCGACATGCCCGAATAGCCGCCGCGCGCCGCGTAGAGCTCGAGCTCGCCGCGCTCTGCGCTACACGCGACGTTCAAGTTGATGTCGCGCGGTCGATCGCGCTCGATCAGCGCGAATTGTCCGGGCAACGGCTCGACGTTGATGCCGGTCCAGCCCCGCTCGGAGAAATGCTTGGTGACCGAGAGCTGAACCGGGTGGTTTGCGCCGACGTCGACGTAAAAACCCTGGGCCTGACCCGAGAAGGCGCGTCGCAGGCGGACGTCCTCTCCGTTTTGCGAGTACGATGTCCACATCTCGAAGGGGCACCAGCGGTGACACGCCGCCTATAGCATCGAGCGTCCGAGCACGGTTAAATTGCTGGCAAAACCCCGCGTTGTCCTGGGCGTGCGCCAATTTCCCGGAGCGGCCAACGGGCCGCCGCCGGGGCTCAAACGGTTTGCGCTAGCCTGAGCGGCGTGTCCGAGATCGAGCCCGCTCCGAGCAGCGAGCCCAGCCCAAGCGAAGCGAGCCGCGCGTCTGCCGGGGGGACCAGCGCGATCGACTGGCTTACCGGGCAGATCACCAGCGCTTGGCAGTCCTTTCGCCGCCTGCTGTCGGTCGTGCGGCTGCGCCCGTTCGACGCGACCACCGCGGAGGGACGCTCCAGCGAGCGCTATCGACGCGCCGCGCTGACCTCGCTGAGCTCCATGCTCGCGCGCGGCATCGGCGTCTTCACCGGCTTGGCCTGGATCCGCATCTCGCTCGGCTACTTGGGCAAGGAGGCCTACGGCTTGTGGATGGCGGTCGGCTCTTTGATCGCCTGGGCGAACCTCGCGGATCTCGGGCTGGCGCGTGGAATGCAAAACCACCTGAGCCGCGCCAACGGCGAGGACGATCGCGAGCTCGGTGCGCGCTACGTGTCGACGGGTTTCCTGGCGCTGCTGACGATGGCGGCGGTGCTGGGGCTGCTGGCGTTGCCCGCCTTGTTCCTGGTGAATTGGAACGCGCTGCTCAACGTGCGCGACACGGCGCTCGTGCAGCAAACGCGGTCGGTCTTGTTCGCCGTGCTGGCCTGCTTTTTGCTGAGTTTCCCGCTCTCGGTCGTCTCCACGATCTACTCGGCCTATCAGCGCGGCTACGTGCCC
>DASYCR010000089.1:0-9268 GCA_036500095.1 Polyangiaceae bacterium | reverse complement strand
CTGGCTCAAGCTAAAGCCCGCGCCGACGCTCGATCTCGTCGTGCTCGCCGCCGAGTGGGGCAGCGGGCGCCGTCACGGCTGGCTCAGCAACCTGCATCTCGGCGCGCGTGATCCGGAAACCGGCGGCTTCGTGATGCTCGGCAAGACCTTCAAAGGTCTCACCGACGCGACGCTCGCTTGGCAGACCGAGCGCCTGCAAGCGCTTGCTACGCGGCGCGAGGGGCACGTCGTGTACGTGCGCCCGGAGCTCGTCGTCGAGATTGCCTTCGACGGCCTGCAAAAGAGCCCGACCTACGAGGGCGGCCTCGCCCTCCGCTTCGCGCGCGTGAAGGCCTACCGCGCAGACAAGACCGCGGCGGAGGCCGACACGATCGCGTTCGTGCGCAGCCTGTACGAGCACGGACTCGCGCGTGGGTCGGAGAGCTAGCGGATCACCGCTGGTCGGCGCTTGTGAAACATGCTACACAGACAGCATGAAGATCATCACGGTGCGCGATGTGCGCTTGCACTGGCGCGCGGCGGAACAAGAGCTTCTCCGCGCCGGTGAGTTGGTCGTCACCCGCGACGGCACGCCCGTTGCGCGGATATTGCCCTTCAAGCCACGAGTAAAGGCCAGGCGCCGCTTCAATGGCCGCGCCCACCTGGAGTGGCTTGCGTCATTCTGGCACGGCAAGCGCAAGGGCCCGTCGACGGAACAATGGCTCAAGACCGATCGTGACGAGTGAGTCCCGCGTGACGTCCGCAGGTTTGTACCTGGATACGAGCTGCCTTTTGAAACTCCTGTTTCGCGAGCCCGAATCAGCGCGCGTGGCCAAGCTCGTGGAGGCGGAGCCACGCGTCGTCGTGTCCGAGCTCTGCACTCTCGAGGCCAGCGTACAGATCCAGGGTCGGAGGCTAGCGAGCCTGCTTGATGCGGCCAGCGCAAAACGCCTAGAAACCGCGCTCGAGAGGCTGCTCGCGAGCGACCCTTTCGAGCTCGTGCCAGTGGCTCCCGAGTCGCTGTCGCGCGCGCGGGCACAGACGCTTCGCGCCAAAAAAGGCGGCCACTGTCGGACGCTCGATCGATTGCACCTGGGTGTGATGGAGACTGAAGGACTCCGCCGCTTGCTCAGCAACGACGATCAGCAAGCGGCTGCGGCACGCGCGCTGGGCATCGACGTCTTGATGCCGTAAGTGAGCGGCGCAGGTCGAAGGCTAGTACGACAGCCCCCAAAACGGGATGCATTGGCTTCGCGCACGTGCACCCCCGCTCGTTTCACGAGCGGCTCGACGTCGCTCGTGCGACAGTAAGCGCCAACGTGGCCATCGCCGACCTCGAGCCCATCGCGCCGCTTTCCAGGGGCAGCCTGTTCAACGGGCGCTATCGAGTCGTTCGTTGCATCAAATACGGTGGCATGGGCGCGGTGTACGAGGTGATTCACGTCGAGACGCGCCGACGCCGCGCGCTCAAGGTCATGCTGCCCGGCTTCACTCGCGATCCGGAGCTCCGTGCGCGATTCCGCCGTGAAGCGACGGTCGCGGCCGACGTGCAGAGCGAGCACATCATCGAGATTTTCGACGCGGGCATCGACGAGCAAACGTCGCAGCCTTTTTTGGTGATGGAACTCCTACGCGGGGAAGACCTGGGCGCGTTGCTCGGCCGGCTCGGCAAGTTGCCGGCGTCCCAGGTCGTGTCCCTACTTCAGCAGGTGGGTCTGCTACTCGACCGCACCCACGCGCAGGGCGTCGTGCATCGCGATCTCAAACCCGAGAATTTGTTCCTGACCGGACGTGACGACGGTTCGCTGCGGGTGAAAGTGCTCGACTTCGGGATCGCCAAGGTGGTGGCCATCGGGACCAACCCGCACACGACCGGCAATTTCGGCACGCCGCTCTACATGTCACCCGAACAAATGCGCGGCGACGGCGACATCGGGCCCGCCGCCGATATTTGGGCGCTCGGTCAGCTCGCTTATGCGCTCCTGACCGGGCAGCCCTATTGGAAGGCTGAAGCGACCGGCGGCGGCCTTTTCGCGGCCCTGCAACGGCTCCGCGCGGGTCTACCGGAGAGCGCGGTCGCGCGCGCGGCGCGGCGCGGCGTCGAGCTGCCTTCGGAGTTCGACGCCTGGTTCGGAAAGGTGTGCGCGGCGGACGCGGCGCGCCGCTTCGAGACCGCATCCGAGACCGTCGAAGCGTTGGCAAGCGCGCTCGGCGTGCACGATTCCGCGCCGCAGCTGGTATTTCGAGCTCTCGTCCCACGTGACCCTGATGGCGACGAAGCGAAGACACGCGAGCCTGGCAAGGCGAGTCGGTCGTCGCGCTTGCTGATGTTCGCGCTCTTGCTACTGCTGCCACTCTCGCTCGGCGCGGTCGCGCTCGCGCGATACCTGCACCGAGCGCCTGCGGAAACCGCGATTGGCGCGAGCGCGAGCAGCGAGCAGCCGCGCGCGGCGCAACCCGCAGCGAGCGGCGACATTCCGACGCGAGCGCCGGGGACGAGCGACGAACCGACAGCGAGCAGCGCGCTGCCTTCTTCTACGCCGAGCACCGCCGTCGCAGGCAAAGCGCCGCGCGTGGCGGACTCGGCGCATCCGCATAGCGGGCCCGCCGGGGCGCGACTCGCCGGACACCAGTCGATTTCTACGGCCGAGCCGCGCTATGATCCTACCGACATCAGATGACATGGCGTTCGGCGCGGAGGTTCGGCGAGGCACTCGGCATCGGGCTTTGCTTCGCGGCGCCGGCGCGCGCCGAGCCCAACGCCGCCCGTGATCCCGTCGGCGCGGAGGCGATCTTCAACGACGCCAAGCGCCTCTTGACCAAGGGAGATTGGCAGGGCGCGTGCGAGAAATTCGCGGGCAGCTTCGAGCTCGATCCAGCCGTGAGCACCTTGGTCAAGATCGCCAAGTGCCGCGAGCACGAGGGAAAGCTGGCGAGCGCTTGGTACGAATACCAACGAGCGCTCAAGCTCAATCGCGAGCTCGCTTCGAGCGAGCTCAGGCGTCAGGAGCTCGAGCATTTCATCGGCGGCGAAGTCGACAAGCTCTTGCCGCGCGTGCCAAAGCTCCGGGTAGTGCTCGACGCGCCGCCGGCCGGGGTCGAACTCACGCGCGACGGCAAGCTGATGACGCTCGATGAATCGATCCCGGTGGATCCCGGCGAGCACGTACTCGTCGTGAGCGCGCCCGGCTACGCCGTGCAGACTCAGACCGTGTCGTTGAGCGCGGGGCAGACGTTGAGCGTGCCCTTCAAGCTCGACGCGCTGCCGCCAGCGATTGCGCCGGCGAATCCAGGCGCACCTCCGCCGGCGAGTCCCCCCGTTCTACCTCCGACGTCGCCCGCACCAGGCAGCGCGGCGCCGGTGCCGAGTCCGCAAAGCCACGCAATCGCGGCTCCGGCGCACTCCGCGCAGCGTGACACCGGTTGGATCCTGCTCGGCGTCGGCGCAGCTGGTCTTGCGGAAAGTGCCCTGCTCGGCTGGCGCACGCTCTCCCTGGTGAGCACATCGAATGGCGAGTGTCCGAGCGCGGGTTGTTCGGCGAGGGGACTGCAAATGCGCAGCGACGCGCGCGAATTGCAGACGCTGAGCATCGTCTCCGGGATTGCGGGCGCGCTCAGCGTCGGCACCGGTGTCGTATTGATTTCGCTGGCGTCGTCTGCGGACGCGAGTGACGCTCGAGCCAGTACGCTGCGCGTCACGCTGGGGCCGAACGCGATTGCCGCCCGAGGCAGCTTTTGACGGCGCACGGCGCGATCGACCTGGCGCGCTGCGAGGAGCTCGCGCTGGCCGGAGCCCGCGGTGAAACCGAAGCCTGCAACGAGCTCGTCGAGCACCTATGGCCGTTCTGGTTGGACGCCGTGGCCAGCAATCGCAGCATGGGCTCGCTGGCACATTCCGAGGACCACGTTCACAACGCGGTGCTCGCGCTGGTCGCCAAGATCGGCCGCGCTGGAGGCAGCCTGCGACTCTATCCACCCTGGCGCGATCAGAATCGAGACAAGGACTTCGGCGACTGGATGCGCATCGTGGTGGCGAACGTCGTGCGCAGCTATGTGCGCTCGCAACTCGGCTCGCGCGGCGGCACGGACGAGCTCAGCATCAAACGACTAATCAACGAATTTTCGGTGTCACCCGCGCTGGCGGAGCTCGGGGAACGTCCGCCGATCACCGCCCTGCAGACGGCTCGGCAGCTCGCGGAGTTCGCGCGCCGGCACCTGCCACCCGAGCAACTCAGCGCGATCTCGCTCTGGTTGGAGGGCAATTCATTCGACGAGATTGAAGCGCAACTCGGCACGGAAGCGGGCCAAGCGGGCAAGCGCGTGCGCGCGGCGATCGCCACTTTGCGCCGGCACTTCGGCGTCAACGCAGAAAAATGAGGTCGCGACGACGGGCGGACTCTCGCCCGCTCACTGCAGTGCGGTCAGGTCCTCGACGCAGAAGTCGAACGGAACCGCCATGTCCGCGCTCGGCCGCACGATCAGCTGAAGCTCCATGATGCGCGTGGAGTCGGGAACGCTCGTGTCAGTCCCGGTGGTGCAGTCAGGATGCGCCTGGCTAAATAGGGCTTGTTGCACACCGGCGCCGGCGAGCTGCTCGCAGTAACTCAAGCCTTGACCGTCGACAGTGTATTGGAGCAGCGTTTCGGCGGGGACATTGTTGCCGGTTAGACGAAACTCGAAGCCTGTCACCCCGTAAGAGGCGGCGTCGTAGAGAACGGGGTTCGTGCCGTCCTGATTGAACTGAATCACGATGACGGCCCCGTAGCGCGCGGTGGAGTCGCCGTTCACTATCGCGCCAATCGTGCCGCTGACGCAGTAGTGACCGTCGTCCGAGGTCACGCCGATGAACGACTCCGCGTCGGCAAAGACGTAGATTGGTCCCTGAACGCCCACGCAATTGGTGGCAGCAGCCAAGTAGCCCGCCGTGGGCACGAGAGTGAGACCTTGACCCGGTCCGCAACTCATCCCACCGGCCCCACCCGAGCCGCCAACACCAGACGCTCCGCTCGAACCGGACGCTCCGCTCGAACCGGACGCCCCGCTCGAACCGGACACTCCGCTCGAACCGGACGCTCCGCTCGAAGTGCCGCCCGCACCAGCCTTCGAAGTCCCACCGCTCCCACCACCGCCACCTAGACCGGACGCGCCGCCAGCTGCCACGCCCGCTGAACCCGAGGCCCCGCTCGTCCCCGCGTCGCCTCCGACGCCATTGCCCGCCATCCCCGAGGCACCGGCGCCGGCACTCCCTGCGGATGTTGCGCCGCCGATTCCGCTCACGCCGCCGGAGCTGGCACCTGCCGAGCCGGAGGTACCTGCGTGGCCCCCGGATCCTGCCGTAGGGCCGCCACCCGAGGTGCCCCCGCCCGCGCCACCGTCACTCGACGAGACGAATGGCGTCGAGTCCGGGACACAGCCCGTCGTGCCCAGAAAGGCGCAGAAACCGCAGAGGGGAAGCGACCAAAGACGAGTGAAGGAACCCATGGCCCCCGTTAGACGCCGGGGTTCGGCATTTCGTCACGAACGAAGATTTTTTCTCGGCCGGCAGGGACAAACGGCGCCGCCTCGCCAGCGTCACGTCGCTCGGCGCCGGACCGACCGCGGCTAAAGCGTCGCGCACACCTCGGCCACGATACGCTCCGACTCTTGCCAGAGCCGCGACGCGAGCTCCGAATTCTTGGCGTGCGCCGAAGGCTCCGCGATGTTGCAGTCCTCGAAGTATTCGCCCGACACTTGCGCGAGCGCCGGGTGCGTCGCGACGTAGCATTGCGTGGCGGCGCCTGCCGCGGCCGTCTTGAGCAAGAGCGGCGACGCGAAGGCCAGCGCGGCGCGCTGCACGGCCGGCAAATGACGCCCGAGCGCGGTGTGAATCACCCCGGGGTGAATGGCGTTGGCGGTCTGGCTCGTCCCGCGCAACCGCCGAGCGAGCTCCTTGGCGAACAGCAGATTGGCGAGCTTGCTTTGCCCGTAGGCCGTCCACGGCGCGTAGTTTCGCTCGCCCGACAAGTTGTCGAACTCGATGCCCGCCGCGGGCGCACCGCGATGAGCCCCGCTGCTCACCATCACGACGCGACCGCGTTCGGTCAAGCGCGCGAGCAGGCGCGTGACCAACAAGAAGTGACCGATGTGGTTGCAAAAAAATTGCAGCTCGTAACCGAACGCGCGCTCCGGCTTCTGCAATGCCATCACGCCGGCGTTGCAGATGATCCCGTCGATCTTGACGTCCTCGGCAGCCAGCGCGTCCACGCAAGCCAGAATCGAGCGCGGCTCCGAGAGCTCGCAGGCCAGCGGCTGCGTGACGCCCGACATCTGCTTGCAGGCCGTCTGCGCTTTTTCCAACGTGCGCGCCGTGGCGATCACGCGGGCACCACGCAGCGCGAGCACGCGCGCCGTTTCGAAACCGATCCCCGAGTTTGACCCGGTCACGAGCAACGTGCGCCCGCTCAGATCGAGCCTGGCCGTCACGTCCTCCGCGGTCGAATCGTAACCAAAACCGCTCGCGCCCTTGCCCTTGAACAACCCTGCAAACGACATGTAAATGACCTCGTCGAGACTCTGCGGCCACCCGCACGACGGCGCAAGGCCTCGGTGTGTGCGCACGTGCAGCGTTCTGCATCATCGTCGCGTCTGCTTGCCAAGCCTGCGCGCCGTGCCTACCGTTTTCGCGAGTGACCAAGCGCGCGCGGCCCATCCTGCAGCTCCCACGCACGGTGGCCGAGCGTACGCTCAGCGTCGCTGGGCTTGGCGTGCTCGTGTCGTGGCTCGTGATCTTGGCGTGGACCTGGAACACCATTCCGAGTCGCGTGCCCATGCACTTCGGCGTGAGTGGCAGAGCTGACGCGTGGGGCGACCGCGCGACGCTGTTGCTCTTGCCCGCCGTCGGCACGGTGCTCTACGCGGTCATGAGCGTGCTCGAGCGGTTTCCCCACACGTACAACTATCCCGTACGCGTCACGGCAGAGAACGCTGCGACGCTCTACCGGCTCGGTCGATGGCTCGTGCTCAGCATCAAGTTGAGCCTCGTCTGCACCTTCGCGTTTCTTTCGTACATGTCGGTGTGCGTCGCGCGCGGTGACGCGGTCGGTCTCGGCCCCTGGTTCGCGCCAGCGTTGATCCTGCCGTTGTTCGCGGTGACGGGCGTGCTCGTGTTTCGAATGTGGCGCGCGAAGTAGTTCGTCTCGAGCGCGTGATCGCGAAACGCGCGCTATTCGGCGCTCCCTACAAAAGAACGTCTACGCAGGATTTGCCAAGCGCCCACGCCGCTGAGGATCTGCGGAAACATCGCAGCTCGGCACGAAATGTATCGGCATGTGAGCCAATGAACCCGATGCTGGCCTCTCTTCAATAGGTACCGGAGTCCGTGCCGTGCTGGCCGTTGGCTCCTTTTCGAGCTCTAGGAAGAGGTAGCCATGTTTCGTCCGTCTTCGCGCGTGAGTCCAGTGTTTGGGGCCGCCCTGTTGCTGAGCGTGGTCGCGTGCTCGGGCGGAGAGCAGAGTGATCCGCTCGCGCAAGCGTCGAGCGCGCTCTCCACGGACAGCGCGGGCGGCATCGAGGGCACGCTGCAAGCGGTGTCGGTGCTCAACGCCACGTCAGGCAACAGCATGAAGTACTCCCTCCGCGCGGAGGACGGCAGCGGACAGATGGCGCTCCGCTTCGATGTCGACCCGGGCGTGCCGTCCGGCGATCAGATCCGCGTCTGGGGCGCGCTCGACGCGGGGAGCAACGACTTTCACGTCACGCGCTTCGAGCGCGTGCAAGATCAGAGCGACATCCAACCACTGATCGGCTCTCCGTCGAAGAGCGTCAAGGTCGCCTGGGTGCAGATCGACATGGGCGGCGGCATCAACCAAACCGTCGCCGCGGCCAACGCGCTGATCTTCGATCAGAACGCGGGCCCGATCTTTGGCACCAAGGCGGGCAACTTGTCCCTGGTTCAATACTACGCGGAGAACTCGTACGGCCAGGTGCAGATGACCGGCCAGGTCGAGACGCCCATGACGTACACGGCCGGAGACGCGTGCACCAATTTGGATGGCGTCGCCAAGGTGGTCGAGCCGGAAGTGACGGCGCTCGGACGCACTTACGATCACTACTACCTCTATTGGGGCTCGGAGCAGAATTGCGGGCCAGGCTGGGGCGAAGAAGGCACCGAGACCAGGCCGGGCAAGAGCGTGTGGCTGAACAATGACGGCACGTTCTGCACCGCGACCGGGCAGGAGATCGGCCACAACTTCGGGCTGATGCACGCCTCCACCATGGCGTGCGGCGCCAACACCATCTCCAACGACACCTCGACCTGCACGAGCAATGAGTACGGCAACCCAATGACCGTGATGGGCGGCGGTTGCCGTCACCTGAACACGATCGAGAAGTGGTACAGCGGCTACTACGGTGGCTGCAACGCGGTGAAAGTGCGCTCGAGCACCACCATCACCCTCTTGCCCATCGAAATTCCGTGCACCGGCGTGCAAGCCATTCAGATCCCGATGTCGCCCGCGGCACCCACGCGCACCACGACTACGGATCAATCGAACGGCAACGTGACGATCGCGTACTACTACCTCGAGCTTCGCGGCGGTCAGGGCCTCGACAACGGCCTCAAGCCAGGCGTGTTCGTGCACGCCGCGCCGGACATCCCGGCGGCCAACAAGACCGGCCCGCGCACGTTCTTGCTCGACATGAACGTGACCAACAACACGACGCGCCAGGCGTGGGATCCAATGGCCGTCGGTCAAACCTTCACTGACCCTGCAGGTGGCGTGAGCTTCACGTTGCTCTCGGTGAGCGCCACGTCAGCGTCCGTGCAAATCAACATCGACAACGGCACGGGCGCGAACACGTGCCTCGACGGCTCCACGCTGTCCGGCCCCGGACCGGCGAGCTGCACGGACACCACGGGCTCCGGTGGTGCGGGCGGGACGAGCGGCGCAGGCGGCACGGGTGCGGGCGGCGCAGCGGGCACCGGTGCAGGCGGCACGGCCGGCAAAGGCGGCACGGGCGCAGGCGGCGCGGCTGGCAGCACCAGCACCGGCGGCGCAGCAGGCACCGGCGCAGGCGGCACGGGCAACGGCGGCGCGGCGGGTTCCGGCACGGCCGGCAGCGGTACGTCGGGTAGCACGAGCGCAGGCGGCGCGAGCGCAGGTGGCGCAAGCGCAGGTGGCGCGAGCGCGGGCGGCGCAAGCTCAGGCGGCACGAGCGCCGCGGGCGCGAGCGCAGGTGGCACGAACGCAGCAGGCACCACTGCCGGCGGCGGCGCGGGCGCGAGCAACGGCGGTGACGCGGGCGCTACGGC
>DASYCR010000088.1:0-4004 GCA_036500095.1 Polyangiaceae bacterium | reverse complement strand
CGACCAGGAAGGTGGCGGCAGGCCAGCTCACTCCGGCGCGCGCGCGCGGCGCGTCGAGCGGCGAAAGCTGCGGGGCAGGATCACTCGCCTCCGACGGCAGACTCGACGCCTCCGGTTGAGGTCCGGTTCCTTCCGCGGCCGGAGCCGGTCGAAGGCTCGGGGCCGCCGCGCTGGGCACCGATGGCGTGATGGGGGACGGTTCCGAGTCCGCCATGTTGAGCGCGACGTCGATGGTCGCCATCACGTTGGTGGCCGCCGGTTGCGGGACCGGCTCCACCCGCACGCGGCCCGAGCTCAGCACCATGAACGCCGAGAGTGCGAGCGCACCTTCCCAGCGCTGGCTCGGGTCGCCTGGAACTTCCGCGGCCGCGCCCACCACGAGATTGTCGGAGACGTCGATCGTGACGCTGATGCGCGGGTTCGTGACTTGCACGCGTTGCGCGCGCGGCGAGGTGACGAGCGCGCGCAAGCAACGCGCCGGTCCGGTTGCTTCGAGCCGCGCGTCGAAGATCTCACCCGAGGCCGCCCAGTCCTGCAGCGTACGGTCCGCCTCCGCCAGCGTGTGCAGCGCCGTCTCCAGACGATCTAAGGCGGGCACCGAAAGCGCCTCCGACCAGATCTCCTCCCAGCGCACCACGAGCAGCGAGGCCCAGCGCAAGCGCGTGTCGCGACGCATGCGTTTCAAGAGCTCGTAGCCCTGCGCCTTGACCTGCTCTTCGCCGATTAGCAGCACCTCCGGATCGACCTGGCGCAAGCGCGCGAAGCGCAAATCCGTCGGCGCGAGATCGGTGACGACGATGGTCACGCCGCGCGAGCGCAGCTCTTGGGCGACGCTGTCGGCGCGCCCCGTGTCGTCGTCGGCGAGCGCGACGCGAATGCCGGCAATGCTCGGGCGCGCGGGCTCGGGGCTCGGTGTATCTGGGTCGAGCAAGGCGACCGTACCGCCCGCGTGCTCGGCGAACTCGTAGCGGAGCGGCTCGGCGTGTACTACGTGCGATTTCACGCGCTTCACGAAATCGTCGATGAACGCGGCCAGCGGCCGCCCACCGCCGAGCACCAGGCGCACGGCTTCCTGGTCCTTGCCCGCGTGGACGGACAGAATGCCCGAGCGCAGTTCCTTGCTGAGTGTGCCAACGAACTCGCTGAGCGTGGCTTCGCCGATCGTGCCGAGGCTCTCGCCGACGCGGTCCGGGATCTCTTTCGCCAGCTTCTCAACCCGCTCGGCGATTGCGTCGATGCTGGCCGAGCGAGGGATCACCGCGGCGGCGCCGTGGCGAAACGCGCGCAAGCGGTCGTCGAGCGCGGCGTTGTCGTCCAGAATCGCGACGGGCACGACCGAACAGACCGGTGAGCTCATCAGCGTCTTGAGGATTTCGGTGCCGCCGTCCTTGGCCGCATCGCCCATCAAGAGCACGAGGTCGGGCGCAGCCGCGATCACGTTCTCGGCCACCGTGTCCGGCGTGGCGGTTTCGAGGTAGACGCGGTGACGCAGCAGGGCGGCGCGCAGGGCGGGCTCGAACACGCTGTCCGCGCCGACCAACAAAATGGTCGGCTCGATCGTGGAGCTCTGCTGGCCTGCTTTGCGCGGCGCTGGCCGTACGCTCGGTCGTACGGGTTTCTTCGGTGGTGCCGGCCGCGGAACTATGGATGCCGGGGACGGTTTCGCCGGCGAGCGGTCGTTGCCCATCGCGTCCTCCATCCTAACACCACCCGGCAAACTCTTTGGCAACATGCCGCGCCGTGTATTTCCACCACCGCGGCGCAGCTGGACCCACGTCGGCCCACACGCCGGTAGAAACGCTCAGTCTCGAAATGGGAGCAACTGAGTCGAGGTTCAGGCCAAAGCGTCGAGCATCGGTCGGTGCAGTTTGCCGTTCGAGGCGAGCACGTGACCGACGCTCAGGTCGGCAGGCCCGCCGTCGAGCGCGGTCAGCGTGCCGCCCGCGCCGAGCACCAGCGCGGCGCCGGCGGCCAGGTCCCAGGCGTTCAAGCGCCGCTCCCAATAAGCGTCGTAGGTGCCGTCCGCCACGTAGCAGAGATCGATCGCCGCCGAGCCACAGCGACGCACCCCGCGCACGACGCGCTTGATACGTGTGAAGGATTCGAAGTTATTGGCCGGCGACTGGCTGCGATCGCTCGGAAAGCCCGTCGCGACGAGCGCGTGGGCGAGCTCGTCCGTCTCGCTCACACTACAGCCTACGCCGTCGCGAAGGGACGTGCCTGCGCCGTGCGCGAGCCAGTGGGTGTGGAGCGCGGGCGCGACCACGGCTCCCGCCACCGGCACGCCTGCTCGCAACACGCCAATGCTGACACAAAAGAACGGGTGACCATGCACGAAGTTCGTCGTGCCATCGAGAGGGTCGACGTACCAAGTCAGCTCCGTGGTCGACCGACCGCCTTCTTCTTCAGCCACGATCGAGAGCTCGGGCGCGCGCTGAGCGAGCCGCTCGCGGATCAGACGCTCGCTCGCGAAATCGTAGTCGGTGACCAGGTCGGCGCGGGCTTTCTCCGTCGGCACTGGGTGCTTGCGGAAGCCGGCCATCAAGAGTTCCGCCGCCTCTCGCGCAACTGCGAGCGCGATTTGCGCGAGCTGTTCGGGTGATTGCATGGGTCTCGGTCGCCAGAGTGCGTAGCTGGTCCGCTTCTAGCCTGGGCGACCCGCGCGCGCGAGCGCTCTCCGTCGCGTGTTTTGCGCGGCTTGCCAGGCTGCCACGATCCGCAAGCCGAAGCCAAAGCCGAGGACGGCGGCGTACAGCAGTGGCTCGGTGTGATCGGCCTTCACGCGCAGATAGAAGTGGACGACCGCGAGTACGCCGATCAAATACGCGAGCTGATGTAGCCGTTGCCAAGCGCGAAAACCAAGGCGAGTGATCGAGCGCTTGGTCGAGGTGAGCGCGAGCGGCACGAGCAAGAGCAGCGCCGTGAAGCCGAGGCTGATGAATGGCCGTTTCTTGACGTCAGCCAAGAACGCCGCGAGCGAGAAAGCTTGGTCGAGACAGAAATAGACCAAAAAGTGACAGAGCGCGGTGAAGAAGGCGAGCAGTCCGAGCGTTCGTCGAATGCGCACGGGCCACGTCCAACCGAACGCGATCTTGAGCGGCGTGCAGGAGAGCGATGCCGTCAAGAACACCAGCGCGAGCAGGCCGAGCTGGTTGAGCGCCGTGGCGACCGGGTTCGCGCCCAAGCGGTGCGCGATTGCGCGTTGCGCGAGCGACGCAAACGGCACGAGCGAGCCCGTGATGACGGCGGGTCCGAGCCACGGCAAGCGTCGCTGGGCCACGATCAGAAATACCTTTTGAGGTCCATGCCCTGGTACAGGCTGGCGACTTCGTCTTGATAGCCGTTGAAGGGCAGCGTCTTCCGGCGCACTAGTTCGCCGATGCGGCGCTCGCTCGCTTGGCTCCAGCGCGGGTGATCGACGAGCGGATTGACGTTCGCGTAAAAGCCGTACTCGTCGGGTGCGGCGCGGTTCCAGGTGGTCTCCGGTTCGTTTTCGACGAACCGCATTTGCACCACGGATTTACCGCCCTTGAAGCCGTACTTCCAGGGCACCACCAGCCGCAGCGGCGCTCCATTCTGGCCCGGCAGGGGCGAGCCGTACAAGCCCAGCGCGATGAAGGTAAGCGGATGCGTGGCCTCGTCGATGCGCAGCCCTTCGACGTACGGCCACGGCAGCACGCGGCTCTCTTGATTCGGTAGCTGCTCGGGATCCAGCAGCGTGGTGAAAGTGACGTATTTCGCGCGCGAGGTCGGCTTGCAGCGCGCGATCAAGTCTGCCAGCGGAAAACCGAGCCAGGGGATCACCATCGACCACGCCTCGACGCAACGCATGCGATAGACGCGCTCCTCCAGCCCGAACCAGCGGATCAGCGTGTCTATGTCGAGTGTGAGCGGCGTCTCCAGCTCGCCCGTGACGTGCAGCGTCCAGGGCCGAGTCTTGATGCGAAAACCGAGGCGCGCGGGCTCTGACTTCGACGTGCCGAGCTCGTAGTAGTTGTTGTACG
>DASYCR010000087.1:0-3861 GCA_036500095.1 Polyangiaceae bacterium | reverse complement strand
CCGCTACAGCGCATCGAACGTGCCCATCCTGCAGATCGCGCTCGGCAGCGAGACGCTGAGCGAGCAGCAGCTGTTCGACCTGGGTGTGAATTTCGTGCGCGCCGACATCGCCACCACGCCGGGCGCGCAGATCCCCTGGCCGTACGGCGGCAAGCAACGCCAGATCATGATCGACATCGACCCGAAGCGGCTGTACCCGCTCGGGCTGTCGCCGCGCGACGTGAACAACGCGCTCTCGCTCGGCAACGTGATCGTCCCGTCCGGCTCCGCCAAGATGGGCAGCGCCGAGTACCCGATCGTGATCAACTCGAGCCCCGAGCTGCTCGAGGAGATCGGCGCGATTCCGATCAAGAACGTCAACGGCGCGATCATCTACATCCGGGACGTCGCCAACGTGCGCGACGGCAATTCGCCGCAGACGAACATGGTGCACGTGGGCGGCCGGCGCTCGGTGCTGATGAGCGTGCTCAAGCTGGGCGGCGCGAGCACGCTCGACGTGGTCAAGGGCGTCAGTGAAAAGCTGCCGGCCACGATGGCCAAGCTCAGCAAGGAGCTCAAGGCGTCCTTGCTCTTCAACCAGGCGGTGTTCGTGCGCGCGGCGGTCAACGGCGTGATGAAAGAAGCCGTCATCGCCGCCTTGCTCACGGCGCTGATGATCTTCGTGTTCTTGGGCAGCGCGCGCAGCACGGTGATCGTGATCGTATCGATCCCGCTCTCGATCTTGGTCGCCTTGATCGCGCTCGGCGCGCTCGGCAACACGTTGAACGTGATGACGCTCGGCGGTTTGTCGCTCGCGGTGGGCATCTTGGTCGACGACGCGACGGTCGAGCTCGAAAATATCCACCGCAATTTGGCCGAAAAGAAGCCGATTTTCCGGGCGATCCTCGACGGCGCGAGCCAGATCGCGGTGCCGGCTTTCGTGTCGACGCTCTGTATCTGCATCGTGTTCGTGCCGGTCGTGTTCATCACGGGCGCCGCGAAATACTTGTTCGTGCCGATGGCGGAGGCCGTCGTGTTCGCGATGCTCACCTCTTACTTGCTCTCGCGCACGCTCGTGCCGACGATGGTGCGCTACTTGCTCGCGGGGGAAGCCGCCGCGCATCAAGCCGGCCACGCGCTGCGCACGTCCGGCTTTTTTGCCGCGTTCGAGCGAGGCTTCGAGCGCATGCGCGACCGCTACGGCAGCTTTCTCGCGCTGTGCCTCGCTCATCGTCTGCGCTTGATCGGCGCGTTTTCGGTGTTCGTCGTGCTGTCGCTCGCGCTGTTCCCGCTGGTCGGCCGCGATTTTTTCCCGACCGTCGACGCGGGGCTGATCAAATTGCACGTGCGCGGCACGCCCGGCACGCGCATCGAGGAGAGCGAGCGCCGCTTCTCGGAGATCGAGAGCACGATCCGCACGGTGATTCCGGACACACAAATCGCGAATTTGATCGACGTGATCGGCACGCCCTACAGCGGCATCAACCTGTCGCTCAGTGAGGGAGCCTTGATCTCGCCCGCCGACGGGCAAATTCTGATCGCGCTCAAGGAAGCTCATCCGCCCACGCTCCGCTACGTGCAGGCCCTGCGACGCACGCTGAACGATCGCTACCCGGAAGATACGTTCTTCTTCTTGCCGCCGGACATTTCGACGCAGGTGCTCAATTTCGGGATCGCGGCGCCGCTCGACCTGCAAATCGTAAGCGCGCCGGGCCGCGACGAGGAGGCGTATCACCTGGCCCTCAAATTGCGCGGGCAGGTGGCGGCGATCCCCGGCACGGTCGACGTGCATTTGGCGCAGGTGCCGAGCGTGCCTGCGCTGCGCGTCGACATCGACCGTACGAACGCCGGCACGCTCGGCCTGAGCGAGAAAGACGTAGCGAGCGATCTGCTGGTGTCACTCGCCTCGACCGGCACCGTCGCGCCGAGCTTCTGGCTCGATCCGAAGCGCGGCGTGCAATACCTGGTGGCCGTGCAAACGCCGCAATACAGCGTGGACTCGATGGACGCGCTCAAGAACACGCCGCTCTCGACCGGGGTCGAGGGCCGCACGCAACTTTTGTCCAACGTCGCGCGTATATCGCGCACCACCGTGCCCGCCAACATCACGCATTACAACGTCGCTCGCACCTTCGACGTGCAGGCCAACGTGGAAGGCACGGATCTGGCGTCGGTCGCCCAGGGGCTCGATCGCGTCATCCGCGAGGCCCAGCCGAAGTTGCCGCGCGGCGTGGAGCTGCGCGTCAAAGGTCAGGTCGAGAGCATGGAGTCGTCGTTTCGCGGGCTCGGGCTCGGCCTGATTTTCGCGGTCGTGCTCGTGTACCTGCTGATGGTCGTCAACTTCCAGTCGTGGCTCGATCCGTTCGTGATTCTGATGGCGCTACCGGGCGCGCTCTCGGGCATCGCCTGGATGCTGTTCCTGTCGCACACCACCTTCAGCGTGCCGGCGCAGATGGGCACCATCATGTGCGTGGGCGTGGCCACCGCCAACAGCATCTTGGTCGTGACCTTCGCCAACGATCAAAGAAAGCTCGGCTTCGACGCCGCGCGCGCGGCGCTGGCCGCGGGCATGACGCGCCTGCGGCCCGTGATCATGACGGCGCTGGCGATGATCATCGGCATGCTGCCGATGTCGCTCGGCCTGGGTGAAGGCGGCGAGCAGAACGCGCCGCTCGGCCGCGCCGTGATCGGCGGCCTCTTGTGCGCTACGGTTTCCACCCTGTTTTTCGTGCCGGTGATGTACGCCGTGCTACGGAGAAGGCCCCCGCCCCCGCCCATCGACCTCGAGCAAGCATGACCGTGCACCAAGACGCAAGACCTGAAGCCACCGCGCCCGTCCCGCACGAGCTCGGCTTCGCCTTGCCCGCGCCAGCACGCGTTTCACGCGGCCGAGTGCTGGCGCTCGGCTTCGTGGTGACCGCCGCGCTGGGCGCCGCGTTCCTGGTCGCGTACTTGCCGCGTCGCAGCGCTGCGAGCGCGCTGGTGGAGGCCGCGCACGAACACGAGCAGCATCAGGTCGTCGTCACCGCCATCGTGCCCAAGCTCGTGGGGAGCGATCACGCGCTCAAGCTGCCGGGCAGCGTTCAGCCGCTGGAAGAAGCGGTGATCTACGCGCAGGCGAGCGGCTACGTGCGGCGCTGGCTCGTAGATCTCGGGGATCGCGTGAAGACCGGCGATCTGCTGGCCGAGATCGACACACCGGAAGTCGATCAGCAGCTCGGCCAAGCGCGCGCGTCGATCGCCAAAGCGCGCGCCGCCAAGGTGCAAGCCGAAGCCAACCAACACCTGGCCGTCAGCCGCGCGGATCGCGCCCAGAAGCTCGGCCAAGAAGGGCTCGCTGCGCAGCAAGACGTGGAAACGGCGCAAGCCCAATCGGCCATCAGCGACGCCGACACCAAGGTCGCGGACGCCGAGATCGCCGCCGAGCAAGCCAACATTCAGCGGCTCATGGATCTGAAGGCCTTCGCGCGCGTCACTTCGCCGTTCGCGGGCACGGTCACAGCGCGCACCGTCGATCGCGGCAGCTTGGTCACCGCCGGCAACGGCACGCCGATGTTCAAGCTGGCCTCCACCGACATCGTGCGCGTGTTCATGAACGTGCCGCAAGACGTCGCGCCGAGCGTCGCGGTCGGGGCGGCCGCCACCGTGCTCGTCCGTGAATTTCCCGGACAAAAGTTCGAAGGCACGGTCGCCCACACGGCCGGCGCGCTCGACCCCGCGACGCGGACGCTGAGCACGGAGGTGCGCGTGCCGAATCCGGACCGCAAGTTGCTCGCCGGCATGTACGCGGAGGTCGCGTTGAATTTGCCGTCTCCGCGCAAGGTCTTCGAGCTGCCGTCGACCGCGCTTTTCAACGACGCGCAAGGGCTACGCGTCGCCCTG
>DASYCR010000086.1:0-2426 GCA_036500095.1 Polyangiaceae bacterium | reverse complement strand
CTGCGCGAGCACGGCGACGATCCCTTTGTGGTCCATGGTCTCCGCGCCCGCGGCGTCGAGCAGCGCAAACCACTCGGCCCAATTCTTACCTGTCCGGCGCGCGACGGCTTCGCTCGTGACACCCACCGCTTGCTCGATCGGTCGGATCTTGGCGGGGCTGTCGAGCACGGGCTTGGCGGCGACCTTTGCCGGCGCTGAGTTTGCGGGAGCGGCTTTCGCAGGCGCGGCTTTCGCGTTCCCGACGATTTTCGGCGCGGCAATCTTCGCGGGACCTTTGCTAGGCACTGCGTTCACCGTGGCACTCTTCACAGACGGCCTCTGTGCAGACTTGTGCGACTTCGGCTTAGCGGACGCTGGCGTTGCCTTCGGCGTCGCGTTTGCGCGCTTCGGTTCGGTGGCCAACCGGGCCGGGCGAGCTTTGCCAGCCTTTGCTGCCGCCTTCGACGGCCTCGGAGAGGTGGCGCGCGTGCTTTTCGCGGTTTTGCTGGGCGCCCGCATGGGGGCAGGAGCAGGGCGCTTGGCGTGGGTGCCGGATCTCATGAGCAGCGATTCGCGCGGTCTCGGAGGGCTTCCTCAGCGCGCGCGCAAGAATACTCGCGCGCCGCCGCCGTGTCACTGCTCTTGCCCCGCGCCCTCGTTTCTGGCCAGACGATGCCTGTCGGCTCGGCGCTCAGGGAAAGGCTATATTCCTCGTTCGATTGAACACGCTTGTCTTGGCGCCCGCCGCGCTGGCCGTGGCTCTGACGGCATGCATCGTGCCGGAAGCGGGTAAACCGAGCTCGGACCCCGCGCGGCCGGACAAGCGCGTCGTGTGGGACGGCGATCTGTACGCTGACTCATTCGACCTCGGACGGACTCGGGGTGGGCCACCGCCGCGGCACGCACAGCAATGGGTGCATTGCGCTGGCGAGGGTTGCCACGTGACGTTGGCCGTAAACTCCAGCGGACGCGACGCGAGTCACGGGCTACAGTTTCACGGCGCGGGCTCGGGCTGGATGGGCTTCGGTTTTGCTTGGGCCGGCTACAACCGAGTGTGGGCAACGCTCGACGTGAGCCCTTTCGAGTATTTGAGTTTTTGGGTGCGCGTCGCGTTGAGCTCCGGCACGCTCGGGGATCTGAGCGTCAGTCTGCACAATCCTGGTCAGGGGTCGCAGCCCGGCTCCGCTCAGCTCAGCCAGTACGTGCAGGGCGATCTCGCCGACGGTCTGTGGCATCACGTGCTCGTGCCGCTGCGGATACTCTCGGCGAGCGAGCCCAAGCTCGATCTGCGCCGCGTGTGGGATCTAGGGCTCGGTTCGAATGGCAGCGCGCGCGCGTTCGATATTTATCTGGACGAGATCGCCTTCGAGGGACGCGCCAAGTAGCTCCGCTCGGTTCGCGGCCGAGGCGATGCTAGGCTGCTGCTGCTTGAGCCCGCGCATCGACGCCCACGTGCACTTCTGGCGCTACTCCGCCGCGGAATACGGCTGGATCGACGATTCACTGGCCGCGCTGCGCCGCGACTTTCTGCCTTCCCACGCTGCGACCGAACTCGCGGCGGTAGATATGACCGAGCTGGTCGCCGTCCAAGCGTGCCAAACCTTGGAGGAGACGGCGTGGCTGCTCGAGCTCGCCGCCGAGTCGAAGCTGATCGCGGGCGTAGTGGGCTGGGTCGAGCTGACGAATCCGCGCGTGGCCGACCAGCTCGATTGCTTCGGCGCGAAGCTGTGCGGCGTTCGCCACATCGTGCAGGCCGAGCCGGACGACCAGTTCCTATTGCGTGCAGATTTCAATCGCGGCATCGCCGAGTTGGAAAAACGCGAACTCGCCTACGATATCTTGATTTTTCCGCGCCACTTGCCGGCCGCGATAGCGTTCGTCGATCGGCACCCCGCGCAGCGTTTCGTGCTCGACCATCTGGCAAAGCCGGCGATCCGCGAGCAGCTCTTCGAACCATGGCGCAGCCAGCTCGTCGAGCTGGCGCGCCGCCCCAACGTGTGGCTGAAGCTCTCGGGTCTCGTCACGGAGGCTGACCCACGGCGCGTGAGCGCGGCAGCTTTGCGCCCATACCTCGAGCTGGCGTTGGAGGCGTTCGGCCCGCGCCGCACGTTGTTCGGCTCCGATTATCCGGTGTGCAGCGCGGTCGCGAGTTATCGCGACGTGTACCGCTTCATCGCGGATTTCGTGGCCACGCTCTCGGAGGCCGAACAGAGCGCGATATTCGGCGGCAATGCCGCAGAATTCTACCGGCTCGACGAGCGACTCGGCTCGTAGGCGCGTGCGATCGTGCGCGCCGCGTCGCGCAGCGGCTCGAGGTGCGTGAGCGGCGCCGCGTTCTCCGAGCGGGGCAACAGGTACGACGTCGTCAATGCCGCGATCACGCGACCGTCGGGCAAGATCACGGGTACACCGATGTCGTGCACGCCCTGCACGCGCCCGCTGGGGGC
>DASYCR010000085.1:0-7608 GCA_036500095.1 Polyangiaceae bacterium | reverse complement strand
TGAGCTTGGCGCCCAGGGCGCCGGCCTCGCGCGCGAGAGCCACGCAACGCTCGATCCCTTCCGTCGACACGAACAGACCCGAGAGCAGCATCTGGTTGTAGTTCATCAGCTCGCCCAAGCCGCGCAGGTCCCCTGCCATCAAACAAAGCCGCGCGTTTTTCACGAGCGCAGCGATGCCCTCGAACGCCTTGTCGACCACCGCGCGGCGGCGCTCGCGCAGAGCGGCGACGCTGTCCACCATGGATTTCGTGCTCGCCGGCGGTCCGGCGATACCGATCGCGAGCGTGAGCTCGCGCGCGAGCTCGATCGGCTTCGGTGGCTCCCCTTTCTCGAACCACAAACAACCCGTACCGGCCGCAGCCGCCGCGTCGATGCCCGACGGGTTGCCGTGATAGATGGCTTCCCAAGCCGCCGCAGCGGCGAGCACCGACGCGAGCTCGTCGGTTCGTCCCATTTTTTCGAGCGCCGAGCGCGCGAGTGCGACGCCCAAAGCGGCGGACGCACCGAGACCCGCGCCCGGCGGCAGCGCGAGTTCGACGTCGAAAGCCAGAGCTGGGGCGCCGAGCGCGCCGAGCAACGCAGCAAGCGCGCGAGCGAGTTCGGTGCCATCGCCGACGACCGCCCGCCGATCGCCGATGCGAAGCTCGGCGACCTCGGCGCTACGCGCGCTCGCTTGCGCGCCGCGGTCGATGCTCGCCGCGATCGCGGGAACGCCGTACACTACTGCGTGCTCTCCGAGCAGAATGACCTTGCCGTTCGCGCGTGCCATCGCAGGAGATACTAGCAGGGTGTTGAAAAACACCCTGCGTCACGACAGACCAATGCCAGGCACACACGAGGTGCTGAGGCAAGCATCACGAAAAGCCTCACACCTGCAGGCTTTCGTGATGCGCAGCCTACACCATCGTGACGTCGCGCATTTAGCAGGGTGTTTTTCAACTCCCTGCTAGCTCCGCCGCGCCGTGAGCGCCTGCGCGGCGCCGGCCAAGAGCGCGGCGCCCTCCGGCGTGACGTGCGTTGACAGCGCGGCACTGGCTTCCGCCAGCAACTCGTCCACGCGCGCTTCGACGTAGCCGCGCGCGCCGCTCGACTCGAGCACCGCCAGACCGCGGCGCACATCCGACTCGCGGGCGCGCTGATTGCCCGCGACTCGTTTCAACAGCAAAAGGTCGCGCCCGCGCGCGCGTTTGAGCGCCTGTGTCAGCAAGACCGTGCGCTTGCCGCTGCGCAGATCTCCACCGAAGGGCTTGCCGGTGTCCTTCGGATCGCCGAACGCGCTGAGCAGATCGTCGCGCAGCTGAAAGGCGACGCCGAGTGGCAACGCGAAGCGCTCGAGCGCTCCGAGCGTTTCGCGTTTCGCCGCTCCCAGAATCGCGCCGAGGCAGAGCGGGCCGCGCACGGTGTAGCTGCCCGTCTTGAGCTGATAGGCGCGCTCCACGTCGTAGCTCTTGCCCACCAAATCGAGCTGCTGGCCGGCGATGGCGTCGAGCTGCATTTGCGCGAAACAGCCGAAGGCGGCCTGCGCGGTCCCCGTGGGCAGATCGAGCTGGCTCAACGCTTCGAGCGCAACGGCGGCCGCGTAGTCACCGGCCAGGATACCCGACGCGTGCCCCTTGTGCTGCGAACGAAAGCGCTTGGCCAACAAGGCATGCACGGACGGCCCACCGCGGCGCACGAGATCGCCGTCCATCCAGTCGTCATGGATGAGCAGATAGGCCTGCAAGAGCTCGAGAGCGACGCCCGCGTCGAGCGCAAGCTCCAGGGAACCACGAGAACTTGCCGCGCGAAACCCGGCGACGAGCAACGCGGGGCGAAAGCGCTTGCCCCCGCGCAGGCACAAGTCGCGCACGGCCGACACCATCTCGGCCACCTCGGCGCCGTGTCCGCGCGCGACGTCGAGCCGCGTCTCGAGAAAGCCGGCCAAGCGCGGCTCCACCTCGCGCTGCACCATGCTGAGCAGCGCGAAGAACGGATTTTGCGCCAGCGCCTTGGCAGACGCGCGGCTCGCACGGCGAGTGCCGGAACTGCCGGAGGACTGCTTGCGCGAAGCCATAATTGCGCGAGACCC
The DNA here is from genome assembly GCA_036500095.1 of Polyangiaceae bacterium. Lineage (GTDB taxonomy): Bacteria > Myxococcota_A > Polyangia > Polyangiales > Polyangiaceae > PMG-095. The sequence continues at coordinate 5,540 of DASYCR010000085.1, read as the reverse complement.
TAGCACTTGGAAAGATGCCCCGAATTGAGAAACTGCGGAGGGCCCGCGCCGCTTCCTGCGTCCGCCCTGGCACGCTAGCTCCGCCTCGAGTAAAAAGGGAGCGTGGGCGACATCGCAGAGCGCAAAGCCGATCACCTCGATCTGGCCACCAGCGGCGACGTCGCCTTCAAACAGACCACGACGCTCTTCGAATGCGTGCGCCTGGTGCACGATGCGCTGCCCGAGCTCAGCTTGGACTCGCTGGATCTCGGCCAGCAACTGCTCGGCAAACCCGTGCGCGCTCCGATCTTGATCGCGGCCATGACGGGAGGCACGGACCGCGCCGCCAGCATCAACCGCTCGCTCGCCGAGCTGGCCGAAGAGCGCGGCTACGTGTTTGGGCTCGGCAGTCAACGGGCCATGCACAGGCGACGGGAAGCGCTGGCGAGCTACGCCGTGCGCGACGTCGCACCCTCGGTGTTGCTGCTCGGTAACATCGGGATCGTGCAGGCCGGCCAAATGTCGACGGCGGAGCTTTCGGATTTGCTCGCCGCCGTCGGTGCCGACGCGGTCTGCGTGCACCTCAACCCCGCCATGGAGATCGTGCAGCCCAACGGGGATCGCGACTTCCGGGGCGGGCTCGACACGCTCGAGCGCTTGCTGAGCGAGCTCAGCCTGCCGATCGTCGTCAAGGAGACGGGCTGTGGGCTGTCGCGTTCGGTCGCCAAACGCTTGCGGACGATCGGAGTCAAGCACGTCGACGTGTCCGGCGCGGGCGGCACGTCTTGGGTGGCGGTCGAGACCGCGCGCGCCAAAGACGGGCAACAAGCGCTCGGTCAGAGTTTCCGCGAATGGGGGATTCCGACGGCGGCGAGCGTGGCCGCGGTCGCCAGCGAGGGCTTTGCGACGATTTTTGCCACCGGCGGGCTCAAGAGCGGCCTCGACGTCGCCAAGGCCATCAGCCTCGGTGCGAGCGCGGGCGGCATTGCGCGCCCGGCCCTGCAAGCGCTCGAGCGCGGCGGGCGCGCGGGCCTGGCCGACTATTTTCTGGGCGTGGAACGCGAGCTGTGCGCGGCCATGCTGCTGACGGGCTCGGGCACCGTGCCGGCGCTGAAGAAGGCGCCGCGCGTGATCGTCGGTGAGCTCCGCGAGTGGCTGAAAGCCTTGTGACCGCAGGACCGCCGCTTACTTGCGTTCGACCGGCGGCGGCGGATGCGAGTGCGATACGGAAGATTGCCGGTTCTGATACGCCGCGCTCGACGCCACTTGGTAGAGCTCCTTCGCGCCGGGCCAGTCCGCGCGGCGACGCATCAGTTGAATCAGGGCTTGCATCGCCGCGCCCGCCGGCATCGATCCGTCGAAGAGCCCTAGCTTGATCCGAACCACGGCGTACGCTTCGTCTGCCGGCGCCGCGTCCTCGAGCGCCGCGCGCGCGCTCTCCAGATCTTGTGCGTCGAGCAAGCGATCGATCTCGGAGATTTGCGCGAGCGACGTGTCGGCCATAACGAACAAGCGTACCAGGACGAGACGCCCGCTGCGAACAGCCCTACGCAACCCGCTGAAACTAAAGGACAATTGGCTGTTTCGGCTAGCGCACCGGCGGTCGCCGCAAAATCAGGGACAAACCACAATCGCTCACGGATCTCCGTCTATACTCATTTCGAAGCGCCGATGAAGGACCGGAAAGGAAGCCCAAGTAGCGACGCGCCCGGTCCTGATCTCAAGCTCGAGCGAGACGAGTTTTTGAAAAAATTCTCGCGTGGCGGACAGCTCACCGAAGACTTCATCAAAGAGCACGAGCGGATGCAGGGACGTGTACAAGATCTGGAAGCGGAGAACGCCGGACTGCGAGCGAAGGTGGAAGCCGATCGCGCGGTGCGCGAGCTACTGGAAAAGATCGACCGGCTGGAGTCCGAGAAACGCGAGCTGATCTCGCGCTTCGACGCGGCCGCGGCGATCACTTCCGAGTTCACCGCGCGCGTGCAGGAGGTCGAATCGGAGTTCGCGAATCTCGCGAACCTGTTCGTAGCTTCGAACCAGTTGCACTCGAGCTTGTCACCACGCGGCGTCACGCGCCGCATCAAGGAGGTGCTCGCGCAGCTGGTGGGAGCGGAGCGCTACGCCATGTACCTGACGAGCCCGAGCGGAGACGAGCTGATCCCGATCGCGTCGGAAGGCGTGCCGGGCAGCCATTTGGTGCCGGTGCGCACCGCGGGCACGCGCATCGGGGACGTGATCCGGACGCGCTCGGCCAACGTGCGCGACAGCGATCCGAGCCAGGGCACGTTGGATGAGCCGGCCGCGGTGATTCCACTCACGGTCGACGATCGCGTGGTGGGCACGATCGCGATTTTCTCGACGCTGGCACAAAAAAATCGCTTCGATACCGTCGACTTCGAGCTATTCAAGTTGCTCGACCAACACGCGGCTCAGGCGCTGGTCGCCGCGAGCCTGTTCTCCCAAGCGGAAAAGAAGCTACCCGGACTCGAAGCGTTCCTGGACCTCAGCGTTTGATACCATGGCCGAATACTCGTGTTTGATTGTTGAAGACTCGCCGATGATGCGGCAATTGCTGGTGTTCGCACTGGCGCGCGTACGCAATCTGCGAGTCACGGAAGCCGACGACGGCGTGGACGGCCTGCGCAAGCTGGCCTCCGCGCGCTACGACATCATCGTGACCGACATCAACATGCCGATCATGGACGGCCTGAAGCTCGTGAAGCGCGTGCGCAGCGATCCGGTGCACAAAGATACGCCGATCGTGATCATCACGACTGAGGGGTCGCAAGAGGATCGTCAGCGCGCCCTGCAGCTCGGCGCGAACGCCTACATCACCAAGCCCATCCAAGCCCCGCAAGTGATCGCGACCGTAAAAGAGTTGCTCAAGATCGAGTGACGATCCGCGCCGCGCCGCAAGGGCGGCGGTGCTATTGGACCAGAGGGCATGGCCACCTGGGTCAAAATCTGCGGTATCACTCGGCTCGACGACGCTCTGCTCGCGCTCGATGCGGGAGCGGACGCGCTCGGGTTGAACTTCGTCGCCGACTCCAAGCGGCGGGTCGATCGCGCCATTGCCACGCAAATCTGCGACGAGCTTCGCGATCGCATCGAGCTCGTGGCCGTCGTCGCCGATCAGAGCGTGCAGGCGCTCGGCGAGCTGCGCCGCGAGCTCGGCATCGATTGGCTCCAGCTGCACGGGCGCGAGGCTCCGGACGAGCTCGAGCTGCTCCTGCCGCGCGCGTTCAAGGCGATCTCGATCGCCACGGCAGACGACGTCGCGCTCGCGGCGGACTACGGTGGGACGCGCTTGCTGGTGGACGCGAAGGTGCCCGGTGAACGCGGTGGCACCGGACACGTCTTCGACTGGTCGCTCGTGAGCCAGCTTTCGCGCCGGCGCGATCTGATCGTCGCGGGCGGGCTCTCGCCGGAAAATGTGGCGAGCGCGCTCGCGGCGCTCGCGCCGTACGGAGTCGACGTCGCGAGCGGAGTCGAGCTCCCAGGCAAGCCTCGCCAAAAAGACGAAGCCAAACTGCGCGCATTCGTGGCGGCGGTGCGGGCGGCTGATGCCGTGCGTCGATGACTCGTCGCGCTCTCACGCTGCTCGTGCTCGCCGTTTGCGGGTGCACGAGCGCGTTTCGCGGTGGCCGCAGCGCGCCTGACGACGAGAGCTTTGGGCGCACGCTCCGGCGTTTCGTGCCGGGCCGCTGCGAGGACGCGGCTCATGCCGAGCGCGAGCCGCGCATCTCGCTGGTCGAGCTCTATGAAACAGCGACGGGGCGCGTCGTGCTGGTCGAGCGACGCTTTGGCCACGATGCCCTGGTGGTCGACAACGCGTTCGACGACGGCGCCACGCGCGTCTTCGAGCTCTTGACGAGCGAGGGCGTGCTGCGAAAATGGCTGATCCCTCGCTCGGGCGGCGCACCTGCCCTGCTCGCGGTCGGCAGCGCCGGCGCGCTCGTCGAGCGCAAAGGCCATTTCGAAGCCGCGGTATTCGCGCCTGCCCTGCGCTGCGCGTTGATTCCGATGGAGTCCGTGATCACGACCCAGCCGCTCGACGTGGGCACCAGCGGCTCGCAAACCGCCGACGGCGGAGCCTCGCTCGACGCGGGAGCCTCACTCGACGCGGGAGCCCCGACAGCGGCCCCCGTGACCAGCGACGCGGGCATGAGCGGCGGGGGCGCTTCGCAAACTCCGCCGGGCGGCTCGACAAACGCCGAACCGTAAAGTATCGGGCTTGCATGGTCGTCTCCAGCGCCGGCTACTACGATGAATTCGGCGGCCGCTTCGTGGCCGAGACGCTCGTGCCCGCGCTGAGCGAGCTCGAGCAAGCGTACTACCAGCACGTGCTGAGCCCGAGCTTCCAGCAGGAGTGGCGGGGTCTTCTCGAGCATTACGTGGGGCGCCCGACTCCGCTCTACCGCGCCGATCGTCTCGCGCACGCGCTCGATCCGAACGAAGAGCACATCGCCGAGCTTTGGCTCAAGCGCGAGGATCTCTGTCACACCGGGGCGCACAAGATCAACAACGCGCTCGGCCAGGTGCTGCTCGCCAAAAAACTCGGCAAGACCCGGATCATCGCCGAGACGGGCGCGGGGCAACACGGCGTCGCCACGGCCACCGCCGCGGCCGTGATGGGGCTGCCGTGCGAAGTGTTCATGGGCGCCGTGGACGTCGTGCGCCAAGCGCCCAACGTGTCGCGCATGCAGATGCTCGGCGCGCGCGTGATCCCCGTCGAATCGGGCTCTCGCACGTTGAAGGACGCGATGAACGAAGCCCTGCGCGATTGGGTCACGAACGTGCGCACGACGCACTACTGCGTGGGCTCGGCCGCGGGCCCCCACCCTTACCCAATGCTGGTCGCCGAGCTGCAGCGCGTGATCGGTGACGAGGCGCTCGTGCAGTTCGCCAAGCAGAGCGGCGGGCTGCCGGACGCCGTGGTCGCCTGCGTGGGCGGCGGCTCCAACGCGATTGGCATGTTCCGCGCGTTCATCGAGCGAGACGTGGCGCTGTACGGCGTCGAAGCCGCGGGCCAAGGCGTCGCCACGGGCAAACACGCCGCGACGCTCACCGCCGGCCGGCTCGGGGTGCTGCACGGCGCGCGCACGATGGTGCTCTCCGACGATGACGGCCAAATCCTCGAGGCGCACTCGATCAGCGCGGGCCTCGACTATCCAGGCGTCGGTCCGGAGCACGCCGCCCTGATGCGTTCGGGCCGCGCGCGCTACTTGTCGGCTACGGACGCAGAAGCGCTGGCTGCGACGCAGCTCTTGGCGCACCGTGAGGGCCTCTTGATCGCGCTCGAGACCGCGCACGCCTTCGCTCGCGTGGGTGACATTGCTGCCGCAGAACGCGAACGGCTCGGGCGTCCGGTAAAAATCGCCGTGTGCCTGTCGGGGCGCGGCGACAAGGATCTCGGTACGTTGCGAGAGCACCTCGGCTTCGGAGGCGGCTCGTGACCCGCGCACGCATCGAGCAACGCTTCGCCGCGCGCCGCGCGGAGAAGCGCGCGGTATTGATCGCGTATCTCGTGGTCGGAGAGCCGAGCGTGGACGACAGCGTGG
>DASYCR010000084.1:0-5605 GCA_036500095.1 Polyangiaceae bacterium | reverse complement strand
CGTTCTCAGCGACAATTCCGGGGCTCGAACCCGGCAGCTATCAGGTGAGCGCTGAGCTCGTCGACCTCAATCAGACGCCCGTCACCACCGAAGTGCCGCCACAAAACCTCACGATCACGGTCAACACCGTTACCCAGCAAGGCTTCGATTTCCCGAGCTCGTCCTTCTTGCAGTAGTCGGGCGGCGTGAGTACACCGGGGGGCGTGCAAAGCGCCTTTTTGAAGCAGCTCGGTTCGCTCCTGCGCGAGGTTTCGGCGCGCGAGATCATGCCGCGCTTCCGCAAGCTCTCGGCCGCCGACGTTTTTCAAAAGCCGAGCCAGGAAGATCCCAAGGATCTCGTCACGGCCGCCGACCGCGCCGCGGAAATCGCGCTCAGCGAGCGCCTGTGCGAGCTCGTCGCGGGTTCGAGCGTGGTGGGTGAAGAGGCCGTTGCGGCCGATCACAGCTTGCTCGCGCGCTTGCGCGGTTCGGCCCCGGTCTGGGTGGTGGACCCGCTCGACGGCACGCGCAACTTCGCGGCTGGCCATGGACCTTTCGGCGTGATGGCGGCGCTGGTCGAACGGGGAGAGCTCTTGGCGTCCGCGATCTATTTGCCCGAGCGAGACCAGGTGTTTTGCGCCGAGCGCGGGCAGGGCGCGTACCTCGACGGCGAGCGCATCGTCGCGAGCGATGCGGCGCGTGACTCGAGCGCGCCAGGCGCGCTGCGCGGGACACCCTACGCGCGTTTCATGCCCGCAGCCGCGCGCGCTGAGCTGGAAAAGCGCAGCGTGACGCATACGCTGATCCCGGGAGTGACGTGCGCCGCGCACGAGTACGCCGAGCTCGCGCTCGCGCGCAAGGACTACGTCGTCTACTTCCGGCTCTTGCCCTGGGATCATGCGCCCGGCGCGCTGATCGTGCGCGAAGCGGGCGGCGTGGTGCGACATCCGAGCGGTCGTGACTACGCGGTGTTGGACGAAGCGGAGCTTACGCTCGCCGCGCCGAGCGAGGAGCTCTGGCAGCGCGCGCGGGGCGAACTTTTCGAGTAGCTCGCGCTCTGGGGCACGAAATCACGGTTCGGGATTCCACCAGCAGCGACCCTTGCCCTCCATGGCGAGCAGGGCGCGTTGTTGGATGCGCTGGAGTTCCTGCGGGGTGAGCGGCTCGAAAGCTTGGGCCGCCGCGAGCGCGGCGTCCTGCTCGTTCGGGAAACTCATGCCCAGCAGGGCAACGTCCGGATCGCACGTGAGCGTGAAGCGCACGCATTCTTCGACGCTGAGCGTCGGCAAGGTGGGCGCGCTCGCGTCGCCTGCCGGCGCGCTGCCACCGGAGCTCAACTTGCCGCGCGGTCGTTCTTGCAGGGGGCGCCCATAGCCGGCGGTGTCGCCCAGGAGTTTCCCGGCGCCGAAGGTCTTGAAGCAGACGCTGCCCACACCGTGCTCGCGCGCGAGCGGCAAGATCTCCGCCACGTACCGTTCGTCCACATAGGGACCGATCGGAAACATCACGACGTCGCAGAGGCCCGATGGGATCGCCAGTCGCAGCACGTCCGGGTGATGGCTCGAGATACCCGTGAAACGAGTTTTGCCATCACGCTTGCAGGCCGTGAGTTCGTCGAAGCGTCCGCCCTCGCTCACCAGCGCGTGCCACGCGTCGAGCGAGCTCACGCCGTGAAAGACGAACAAGTCGGCCGCGTCGAGTCGCAAGCGACGAAGGCTCTCGCCGATTTGCGGAGCGATCGGGCGATCGAAATGGTCGACTTTGTCGATCACGAACAGCTCGGAGCGCCGCCCCGCGATCGCGGCGCCCACGATCTCCTCGCTGTAGCCGTCTTCGTAGCTCGGCGCGGTGTCGACGAGGTTGAGGCCGAAGTCGAGCGCGCGGCGCAGCGTGGCCACGCAGGTGTCGAACGGTACGGATCGATCCGCGAGATCGCCGATACCCACGGCCGTCGCGCGAAAGTCGGTGCGCCCGAGCTCGCGTCGCGCTGAGAAGCGAAGAGGACTGGCGGCGCTCACGCGGCTCTTGCTAGCACGCCGAGTCGCGCCCTCAAATGCCGTGCGGCGCCGCACGCGCGTGCTATTCGGCGGGGATGACGCCGATTCTGTACGTAGGCAATCAGAATTATTCCTCGTGGTCGATGCGACCCTGGCTCGTGCTCAGCTGGGCGAAGATCCCCTTTGAAACAAGCGTGCTGCCGCTCGGCGGCCCCGGCTACATGCAGCGCAAGATGCCGAGCGTGCTCGCGATTTCCCCGACCGGCACCGTGCCCGCGCTGCACCTGGACACCGACGTGATCGCCGACTCGCTCGCCATCTCGGAGTGGGCGGCCGAGCAAGTGCCGTCGCTCTGGCCACGCGAGATCACGGCGCGTACCCACGCTCGCGCAGCGGCCTGCGAAGTGCACTCGGGTTTCGGAGCACTCCGCTCGAAGTTGCCGTGCAATATTCGACGCCGTGTCGAGCCACGCGTTTGGCCTGAAGACGTGCAGCGCGACGTGGCGCGCATGGATGCGCTGTGGAGCACGCTCTCCGCGCGCTTTTCTGGAGCAGGACCGTATCTCTTCGGCGCAGAGCCGACCATCGCCGACGCGTTTTTCACGCCCGTCGCGACGCGCTTTCGCACCTACGGCGTGCCTCTGAGCCCGCCAGCGCAGCGCTACGCGGACGCGCTGCTCGGAAATGAAGCCTTTTGTGTGTGGGAAGCGGCGGGCGCGCGCGAGAGTTGGTCGATGCCCGAGTGGGATTCGGCGTAGTCGTCGCTCAACTCAGGGTTTCGCCGCAGACGCCGCCCAGGCTGCGCGCAAGCGTGGCTCGTCGCCGAGCAGGGAGACCACGCTGTTCGCGCGACAGTGGTCGGCGATCTGCTGCACGGCCGCGAGAGTTACGTTGACGAGCTGATCGGGATAGCGGTCGACAGCGTCGAGTGGCCAATCGTTGCGCCAGGCTCGGAACAGCGCGCGCGCCAACCTGTCGGTCGTGGCCAAGCTCAAGTCGAACTCTCGTGCCTTGGTCGAGCGGGCGCGTTCGAGCCTTGTTTGCGACAAGCTCGCTTGCGGCGAGTTGTCCAGGAACGCATGCACCGCGCTCAGCGCGTGCTCGAGCCTGCCGTAGTCGAGGTCAGCGCCGGCCATGAAGATCGCGGTGCCACCGCGCCAAAATTCGATATCATGGACCGCGCCGTAGGATGCCGTCGCGCGCTCGCGCAGCTCGTCGTGCAGAAACCCGCCGAGCATGCGCCCGAAGACCTCCTCGGCCGGGGCGTTCTCCGGCGTGGCTTTCGGCAACAGACAAGCGAGAGCTAACGTCGCTTGCGTGGTGCCTGGCGCGGCTGGCACCACGAGCGCTCCGTTCGCGGGAGAAACGATGCGCTCGACGGCCACCGGCGCGGCGTTCTTGGGGCGCCGTTGTGAGTGTGCCTGCCAACGCCCAAATTCCTCGGTGGCCGCGGTTTTGGCCTGCTCTAGGTCAAAGTCTCCGACCAGCACGAGTACGCCGTTTTCAGGCCTACGCACGTCGGCGAGCCAATCCCGCACCTGCTTGGCGCTGAGCGTCCGTAGCTTGTGCGGCGCGACGTACCCTGCGTAGGGATGATGCTCGCCGAGCAACGTCTGCAGCGTCGTCCGCCAGATCTTGACGTCTGGCTTGGCGTCCTCGCGTTCGAAGAGCGCCATGCGCGACGTGAAGTTCGGCATGGGCCAGAGCACTTCGTATTCGTTGCTAGCTTCGTTGCCGAGCTCTAGCGTGAGTGCGATGTTCGAGCCAGTGGAGCGTGTGAGAGCGATCGAGCTGTCTTCGGTTACGCGCTCGTTGAAAGCCAGCCCACGGAACCACGGTCCTGGACGGAGTAGATACTTGGCCCACTGGGCGGCGATGCCGGCGCCCGTGACGCCGAAGTTGATCCCGCCATCGAAGCCGAGCAGGGCGCTGTGAAATTGAGTGCCGCGGCGCGCCAAGATCACTACGTCGAGTCCGTTGGGCAGTGTAAAACGGGTTAGATCGGCAAGCCCCGGCGGCGTCATCCACTCGCGCACTGCCGGGAGAGACTCCGCTTCTTCTTCGGCGCCTGTTGCGCCGCGCGATGTGCCGAGTCCAACCGCGCCCTGCACGGGCGAGCTTTGCGTGTCGGGGCGAATCAGGATGGCTCGCGCGCGATCCTCCGCCAAATAATGAGTGTAGAAGTCGGCGACGCGGCTGGCTTGGAGCCCCCCTACGTGTTCGGTGAGTTTGCGCCCAAACAGCGGATCGCCCGTGAAATGAGCGGAATCTGCGAGGCCGAGCGCGCGGCTCGCTACACTCTCGTTCTGATACGTGTTCCCTGTTGCGAGCGCGCGCTTGAAGTAGTCGAAGGTTTCAAAGCGATGCGTGCGTTCGCTCAAGCCACGGAGCACTAGGCGCTTTACCGCGTCGACCACCGCGTCCGGGTCATCGGCCGTGTTGAGCTTGACGCTCAGGTAGAACAAACTCCCTGCCATGCCGCCTTCGTAGCCGGCCTCGACGTTCGCGATGTCTCGGTTGCGTTCATACTCGTTACCCCAGAACGAGCCATCGGCCATGGAGGTCAGTAGCTGGGGAATCGACGCATCCGCGCCGTAGTTGGGGGGTAAGCGCCACCCGATCCACAAGGTCGGGCTCGCGACCGGCGCGCGGTAGCTGGCGAGCGGTTTGGGCGCTCCAGCGCTGTCGGAGTCTGGTACCGGGCGCGCGCGCGAAGCGGGCTGCGTCGCTGGCGCCGCGCCGAACTGCTCCGTCAGCTCGCGCAGCACAGGCGCCAGATACGGTCCAGATACGACCAGCGTGGCATTTGGCGGGTGATAGTGCACGGCGACGAACTTGCGCGCGTCGTCGATGCTCAGATGCTGGAGCGACTCGTGGCTGCCGGCGACTGAGTGAGCGTACGGGTGTCCGCTCGGAAAGACGGCCGCTTGCAGCCAGCCCAGGGCCTGACCGTCCTTGCCGTTTTCGTCGCTGAGCCGAAGCTCGTTCGTCACGATCTGCCGTTCGTGCTCGAAGTCGTCTGCGTCCACGCCCTCCAGCGGATCACTGAGCAGCGTCGCCAGGGAGAAGGTGAGCTCTTGCAAGTTCTTGTCCGGGACGAACGCGAAGTATTGGGTGGCATCGAAGCCGGTCGTGCCGTTGAAGGCCGAGCCGCCGAGCGACTCCAAGCGGTGGAAGAGCGAGGGCTTGTCGACCGCGTGCGAGCGGAACACGAGGTGTTCCACCAAGTGCGCGAGCCCCGCTTGCTCCGGCGTTTCGTCCGCCGAGCCCGCGTTCACCACGAGTACGGCGCCGCCTGTTGCCGAACCGGGGACCGTTTCGAGCACGACGCGTAGCCCGCTCGGCAATTCGACGACGCGCGTCTCGAAGTCGACGACTTGCACGCCCGGCGCTTCCGGGCGACGCAGCCCGACGCACGACAACAAGAATAACCCCGAGCCCCAGCGGAACCAGCGCTTCATCCCGGAGCGAGCGTAACACGCAGCCCTTCCGCGTCAATCCCGGCGTACGAACGTATAGCGGGACTCGAGTGCGTCGCGATTGCCTACACGCAGCACGAGCTCGAACGTGCGCGTTGCGAACGGCGGTAGTACGAGCTGCATGGCGGGGCCGCGCGCGTGTTTTCGTGC
>DASYCR010000083.1:0-2661 GCA_036500095.1 Polyangiaceae bacterium | reverse complement strand
ATGGATGACCTGGTGCGCGTGATCACCGAAGAAATGGCGGAGGTCGAGGTGCACGTCGTCCGGCTCGAGCTCGGCGAGTCCGCGGGCGTGATGGCGGCGTCGCTCCGCTTCTGCTTCGACGTGTGCACCCAGGGCACGGCCTTGGAAGGCGCGAAGCTCGAGATTGTCTCCACCAATGGCAACTCACTGAACCTGAAGGAAGTCGAGGTAGCGTAAATGTGCAGAGTATGCGGCTGCGACGACGCGACGAACACGACACACGAGGTGCACTCCGCGCACGGTCATCGGCATGACAGCGCGCACCACCATCACCACGACGCGCATTCACACGAGGCGCATGACGTTGGTGGGCATACCCATGCACACGAGGCACACGGGGCCGCTCACGGAACAGACGAGCAGCCGCTCGCGCGCCCCGCAAAAAAGCCGCGGCAGAGCGGGAAATCGGGCCCCAAAAAGGCCGTTCGGGCGACCCCCACCCCGGAGCGCGAAGCGCCGCGCGTGGTCCAGCTCGAGCGCGATTTGCTGATCAAGAACGACGGCCTGGCGCGCAAGAATCGGGATTTTCTGCGCGAGCGGCGGATCGCCATGCTGAACCTGATCGGCTCGCCTGGCGCCGGCAAGACCGCGCTCTTGGAGGCGACGATCCGCACGCTGCGCGATGACCTCGACCTGGCGGTCTTGGAGGGCGACCAAGCGACCGAGCTCGATGCGGCGCGCATCGCGCGAGCGGGCGCACCAGTGGTGCAAATCACGACAGGTGCGGGTTGTCACCTCGACGCGCAGATGGTCGCCGACTCGATCGCGGCTTTGGATCCCCGGAGCGGCAGCCTGTTGTTCGTCGAAAACGTCGGGAATTTGGTGTGTCCCGCCCTGTTCGATCTGGGCGAGCGCGCCAAGGTCGTGGTGATGTCGGTCACGGAGGGCGAAGACAAGCCGCTCAAGTATCCGCACGTGTTTCGCGCGGCGAGCCTGCTCGTGCTGACCAAGCTGGATCTGGTGCGGCACTTGGACTTCGACGTCGAGCGCTGCATCGACTACGCGCGCACCTCGAATCCTCGGCTCGAGGTGATTTGCCTATCCGCGCAGCAAGGCACCGGGCTCGACGTCTGGTGCGATTGGGTGCGGAAACAGCAGCCGGACGGCGCGCGCGCGGTGACGCTATGAGCACCGCCATGAGCGGCGCTGCGCCGGAAGGGGTGTCGGACGAACAGCAGCTCGCGGCGGAAGGCGATTACTTGGAGCGGTTGCTGGGCGACATTCAAGCGACCGTCGGTCCCAGCGCTTGGCCGAAAATCGAAGCGCTCGTCCGCTCCCTGATGGAGCTCTACGGCGCGGCGCTCGAGCGCCTACTCGATTACGCGCGGCAAACGAGCGCGCGTGAGCACGAGCTGAACGAACGCGTAGTCAGTGACTCGCTGCTGTCGAGTCTGCTCGCGCTGCACGGCTTGCACCCGCTCACGCTCGAACAGCGCATCGAGCTGAGTCTCGGGCGCATTTCGAACCTCCAGCAGAGCGCGCAAGGCCGGGTCGAGCTGGCGAGCCTAGAACGAAATCGCGCGACGCTGCGCGTGGTCGGCGTGCCGGACCCGGTGCTGGCCAAGGGCCTCGCGCAGCTCGCCGCGCGCGAGATCGACTGCATCGCGCCGGAGCTCGAGCAGATCGAGCTGGAAAACAGCATGCCGGCGCCGCCCCAGCTGATCAGCGTCGAACGCCTGGTGGCAGGAGGCCGCGCGTGAGCGCGCTACGCGCCCTGGAGCGCTTCGCGCGGGCCGTAAGCGAGCAGCAGCGCACGGAGCACGCCGAGCGTTGTGAGGTTTGCGCCGCGTACCGACTCACGAGTCACGGGCACGTCGTCGACCGCAGCGCGCACAAGCTTTGCTGCGTGTGCGGTCCGTGCTCGATCGCCTTCCAGGGGACAACAGAGGGTCGCTACTTGAGCGTACCGACGCGCGTCGCGGTCGACCCGACTTTCTGCCTGACCAACGCAGAGTGGGAGACCTTGCAGATCCCGGTGCGGCTGGCCTTCGTGCTGCGACAATCCGGTCAGGAGCGCTGGGTCGCGTTCTTCCCGAGCCCGGCCGGCGCGACCGAGGCCGAGCTTTCACAGTCGGCCTGGCTCGCGCTCACGCGCGACAGCGCGCTCGTGCGCTTGGTGCGCGACGACGTGGAGGCGCTGCTGATGCGTGGTAACCCGAGCGGCACTTTCGACTGCTTCATCACGCCGATCGATCTCTGTTATGAACTGGTCGGCATCGTGCGCAAGCACTGGCGGGGCTTCAGCGGCGGCGAGCAAGTACAGCGCGAGCTCGACCGCTTTTTCAACCAGCTCAACACGCGCAGCGAAATCGTGTTCGACAAGCGCGCCTCGTATCGCTCGCGCATCGGCGGCAAGAGCGGCAGCAGGCCATGAGCTTCAAGCGCGCAGAGAAACTCGCGGACGCCGTGCTGTTGGAGGGGTACGCGCTCTATCCGTACCGCGCGTCGTCGACCAAGAATCAGTATCGCTGGACGTTCGGTGTGCTCGCGCCGCGCGCCTTCAGCGAGGCGCACGGCTCGGACCGCTGGTGGCTCCGCGCGGAGTGCTTGCTCGAAGGCACCTCGACGACGGAGGTTGGCGGTCGCTTGCGCTTCATGCACGTGCAAACGCGCGAGGTGGAG
>DASYCR010000082.1:0-3173 GCA_036500095.1 Polyangiaceae bacterium | reverse complement strand
ACCCGAGCTGATCCTGGACAAGGTGTGCATGGACTTCGGCGTCGTCCACGCGACGAACGAGCTCGCGCCTGCGCCGGGGGAAGCGTTGATCGCGCGCGAAGATCTGGAGGGCATGGATCTGGAAGACGGCGCAGACGTGGCGCTGTTCAGGCCCGATCAGCCCGCGGCGCGCCGCACGCTGAAGATCCGCGGCCACAAGAAGGTGCCGCGCCGCGTGATCGTCGTCGCGGAGAGCGACGCGGCGGTGCTTACGGTTCGCCCGATCGCAAGCGGGTTCGACACACGCCCGCAAGAAGTGCCGCGTGCCCCGGCCGACCAGCGGCTGAGCGTCGAAGACGAACACACGCCGGCACCCGGGGCCGACGCGTTTCGCTGGTTTTTCTACGCATCCTCGCCGCCCTGGAGCAACACGCGGCACTCGCTTCGCAACGTCCGCACGCTGCAAAAGGACTTCCTGATCAAGATCAGGAACGTCTACTCGTTCTTCACCATCTACGCGAACATCGACGGTTGGCGGCCGACCGAAGCGAGCCATGCGGGGCGTCCGCGCGCTGAGCGCGCGCTTCTGGATCGCTGGCTGCTGAGCGAGCTCAACCTGACGACCGCCGCCGTGCGCCGCTCGCTCGACGCCTACCTGAGCTACGACGCGGCTCTGGCGCTGATCGACTTCGCGGAAGCGCTCTCGAATTGGTACGTGCGCCGCAGCCGTTCACGCTTCTGGGGTTCCGGGCTTCCTCCGGACAAGTGCGACGCCTATGCCACGCTCCACACCGCGCTCGTCACGCTGAGCCGACTGCTCGCGCCGTTCGTGCCGTTCTTGAGCGAGGAAATTTACCAGAATCTAGCGGTTTTTGCGGGTGTGCCGGCTGCAGCGGCGAGCGTGCACCTCGACCGCTTTCCCGCTGTGGACGAGGCGGCGATCGACCAGGCGCTCTCGCTCGAAACGCGCGCGGTGCGCGACGTGGTGAGCCTCGGTCTCAGCGTGCGTACGGCCAACAAACTCAAGGTGCGCCAACCACTGTCGCGCGCGGACCTCGTGCTGAACGACGGCGCGCTGCTCGAGCGGCTGTCGGCGTACAAGGACTTGATCCGCGAAGAACTGAACGTACACGACGTGCGCTTCATGTTCCCGGGCCACGAGCAGGGGGCCGTCGCGTTCAAGATCAAGCCGAACTTTCGCGCGCTCGGCCCACGCCTCGGCAAGAACGTGCAGGCCGCGAAGAAAGTGCTCGAGGCCGCGGACGGCAGCGCGCTTCACGCGGAGCTTTCGCGGAGCGGGAGCATCACCCTCGAAATCGCGGGTGAGCAGCTCACGCTTGGCCCCGAGGAAATCGCCGTGACGGTCGAGGCTGCCCCTGGTTTTGCCGCAGAAACCGGGCGTATCGGCGTGGTCGTGCTGCACACGACGCTGACCGAGCAGCTGATCGACGAGGGCTTGCAGCGCGAGCTCATCAGCCGTGTTCAGGCGGCGCGCAAGGACCTCGGCCTCGAGTTCACTGCGCGCATCGCGCTTCATATCGACGGCAGCCTGCGCCTGCTGCGCGTCGCACGCGCCGGAGAAGCATACCTGCGCCAAGAGTGCCTCGCAGACAGCGTGACGTTCAGCCGGCACGCGCAGGCAGAAGCGATCAAGCTCGGTGACGAGATGCTCGAGTTATTTGTCGCGCGGGCTTAGTTTGATTTTTTGAATTTGGGCGCTCGGCTCGCGCGTTTAGACCCGCGATAACAACCCACTTCGGCCGAGCTTTTTCGAAATCAGGGCCGAGAGCGTGCTCCACAGCTCGTCGTTCGTTTTCGAGGCGATCCACGTGCCTGTGTTCGGCGCGTAGTCGAAGTGCCACGCCGAGCGGTCGGCGGCCAACCACAGCTGGCGTGCCGCACGATGCGAGTTGATCACGTATTTGGCGCCGTCCCAGAACTCGATGGTCAAGATGTCGCTGGCGAGCTCCGCCTCGACGCGATCGTCGTCGATCGCGTCGAGGGCCGCGACGAGCGCGTCGAGCTCGGGTGCCGCACGGGCGTCATACTCGGCCTCGCTCGTCGCGGTCGAAGCCGATTCGGTCACTCAGCGTTTCCCGGGAATGCATGCGGGCGCCATGCAGATGTTGCCTGGAACGCAGTCGTTGTCTGTTTGGCAGGGCCACGCGCATTTGCCCGCCGGAACGTTGCAGTGGTGCGTCAAGCACTGCGCGTCGCTTTGGCACGGCAGCGCCATCGGATTCGGAGTCGACAATGCGCCGCCCGCGGGGGCCGCTGCCGGGGCAGGAGCCGGTTGCGCTGCCGGAACTTGACCGTAGCCAGGAGCCGCTTGCGGCTGCGCGTAGCCCGGTTGCGCTGCGGGGGCGGGGTAGCCTGGCTGCGCCGGGTAACCTGGTTGCGCCGGATAGCCTGGTTGCGCCGGATAGCCTGGCTGCGCCGGATACGCGGTTTGAGGAGGCGGCTGCTGATCGTCGCTCTTTTTGCACGCGCCGATCACGAGAGCGGGGATGAAGAGAAAGAGTATCGGGGCTGAGATTCGCATTGGGTTCTCCGTAACGCGAGGTGTTGAAACGGCGGCGGTTTGACGCTGGCGGAGCCGTAGGAGGCAAGCCCGCGGGACCGACGGCGGCTGAATTTGTAGCACCAAACCCGAGCTCCTTGGCCGTGAATGCGTATTGGAGGATTGAGGGAAGGAGTGTTAGCCTGGGAGGCTCGGCTTATGGTCACCCGGGTGGAGCGAAGCGAAAGCTTTGGCGAGCACGTCGTTGCTCGTCTCGAGAGCGATTTGCGCGCTGCCCTACGACGTAAGCCGGCGCACGAGAACCAGCTGGCGGGCGCTCTGCGCACGCTCTGCCCACACTCGGACCGGCTTCGCGCCGCCTTGTTCGCCGCATTCGAAGTGATGGTGCGTCGAGGCTCGTTCGGTCGGCCGTTGTACGGCGCGCTTGCGCGTGCTCTGGCCGAATCGGGAGATCAGCGGGGTTCTGCGTTTTTCAAGAAAGCGCTCGAGGTCGACGAGCCAGGTACGTTTGCCACGATCTCGGCGGTCGGTCTGAGCTCGGACCCGGCGCTGACGGCGCCACTGGCGCGCCTGGCTGGCAGCCGACACGCCCACATCGCGTTCGCGGCGGAGATCGCGCGGATTGCGCGCGGCGAGTCCGCCGGCACCCAGATCGCCTCGCTCGCGCCCAGGA
>DASYCR010000081.1:0-11569 GCA_036500095.1 Polyangiaceae bacterium | reverse complement strand
GATCGGCCTAGGCGACCTTGCGTCGCGCCGGCGCCAAGTCGGCGCCGAAGCGCACGCTCGTCTCGATCCCGCTGCCTGCCCACTCCAAGGCCAGATCCGTCGCGAGACTCGAGAGCCCTGCTCGCAGCCGCCCCGAGCTTCGCTCCGACGCGCTCAGATACAAATGGCTGCTGCGGCGCACCGCCATCGAGCCGAGCACACCGCGCACGAGCTCCCGACGCGCGCGCTGAGCGGCCTCGTCCAGGCGTTCGTTGCACGCGAGCACCGTCGTATTGAGCGTGATGCCACGCCCGAACAAACTCTCGAGCTGCGCGCTGACGCGCGCGGCGAATGCGGCGGGCGACTCACCCTCGCCTTGCGACAACACGCGACGACCGCTCGCCCGAAGCTCCGACATTTCCGGCCATTCGGCTCCCAGTTCAACCAAGATCAACATGCCGGTAGATCTACGCTTGTGCATGGGGCTCGTTCCTTCCGGCAGCAAAAATCAACGCGCTGACCGGTAAAATCCAGCCGCGATCCTGCCGAAATCTCCGATATTTGGCCAACTAACCGGAAAGGCGTCCGAGCGCGCGGGGCCCGCCGAAGCCGCCGCGGTCCCTTTTCTAGCGCCGTGTACTAGCCTCGAGCCGTGCAGCCGACTGCGAGCGGGCCGCGATCCTCGCGTTCGCCCAGGCGAGTGGCCTTTTGGACCAATCTGAGCCGCTACGTCGCGGCGTTGCTGTTGGTCGCGATCGGCGCTGCCGCGTTTGCCGTGGTGTTCCGACACGCGGCGTCCTTCGTGTTCGAACGCCTCTATCACGAGCGTGACGTGCTGACGGCCTTCGAGTCGCTCCCGCTCTACGCGCGATTGCTGCTGCCGCCGCTCGGCGGCGCGCTCGCGGGACTCTGCGGGCATTTTGCCGCGCGCATCAAATCGGGTCAAGGCGTGGGCGAAGTGATGGAGGCGATCGTGCTCGGCACGACGCGCGTCTCGCTGCGGCTCACGCTGCTCAAGGCGCTCGGCTCGTTCTTCGCGCTCACCTTCGGCGGCTCCGTCGGCCGCGAAGGCCCCTTGATCCAATTCGGCGGCGGCCTGGGCGGCAACCTGGGTCGCTGGTTCGGCTTACGCGAGACGCAGGTGCGCGGCCTGATCGCCGCCGGCACGGCGGCCGGCTTTGCCGCCGCGTACAACACGCCCTTTGCGGCGGTGCTCTTCGTGCTCGAGGTCGTCACGGGCGTGATGGCGCTCGACGTCGTACTGCCGGCCATCATCGCCACGCCGCTCGCGACGGCGCTCACGCGTCTCGCCATCGGCGGCGGACCCATCTACGGCCTGCGCGCCTTCGGTATGCGCTCCGATTGGGAACTCTTGGCGCACGCGTTGCTCGGCTTGCTCGCGGGCGTGTGCGGTCCGCTGTTCATGATCCTGCTCGCGCGCGGAGAATCGTGGTTCGCCCACTTACCGGGGCCGAGGCCGCTGCGCGCAGCAGCGGGCGGACTAATCGTCGGGGCGATCGCACTCGGCTTTCCGCAGATCACGGGCAACGGCTATGAAGCCATCAATCGTATCCTCGACGGCAAGCTCGCGCTCGGTCTCTTGCTCGCGCTTTTGGTGAGCAAAGCGGTCGCCACCACCGCCTCGGTGTCGTCGGGCAGCCCGGGTGGTGTCTTCACGCCGAGTCTCTTTTTGGGGGCGGCGCTCGGCGGCGCATTCGGCGACGGGCTCGCCCGTTTGCCGCTGCACGCGTCCATCGGAGCGAGTGAGGCCTTCGCGCTCGTCGGCATGGCGGCGATGACCGCGGCCACCACGCACGCGCCGGTGATGGCCGCAGCGCTCGTCTTCGAGCTCTCCGGCGACTATTCGATCGTGTTGCCGCTGCTCATCGCGACCGCCCTCTCGACGCTCCTCTCTCGCCGCTTGCACCCTATTTCAATCTACGGCGAAGAGCTCCAACGCCGCGGCATCGGCTGGGAAATGACGCTAGCCGGCCGCCGTATGCACAAGCCCCACAACGACGAAGCGTAACGGCCTAACACGCTAACCGCGAAGGCGCGAAGGCACGAAGTTCAGAGATTTGGGTTTGCACTGTGCGGCACTTCTCACAATGCGAAGTCGCAATGAGACGATGGGAGCACAGATCAAACGTCGAAATATGTCGTACCACGCACACTCCAATCTCTCCTCCCCTTCGCGTCTTCGCGCCTTCCTGTTAATCCCCTCAGGGGCCGCTCTCAGGCTAAATGTGGATGGCGCGGCCGTCGACGGCGAGGGCGGCTTCTTTGACGATTTCGGCGAGGGTCGGATGCGCGTGCGACGAGCGCGCGATGTCTTCGGAGCTCGCGCCGAATTCGATGGCCACGGCGGCTTCAGCGATCAGATCGCCGGCGCGCGCGCCGATGATGTGCACGCCGAGCACGCGGTCCGTCTCTGCGTGCGCCAAGATTTTGACGCGGCCCTCGGTCGCCGACAGCGCGCGGGCGCGCCCGTTGCCGATGTAAGGGAAAACGCCTTTGCGATAAGGCACGCTCTTGGCCTTGAGCTCGTCCTCGGTTTTGCCCACGGACGCGATTTCCGGATGCGTGTAGACGATGCCGGGGATCGCGTCGTAGTTCACGTGGCCGTAGCCCGTGACGATGCTTTCCACGCAGGCAATGCCTTCTTCTTCCGCTTTGTGGGCGAGCATCGGGCCCTGCACCACGTCGCCGATCGCGTAGAAGCCAGGAGCGACCGTGCGGAAGCCTTCCGCGATCGGAATCCGACCGCGCGGGTCGAGCACGATCCCGACGCTGTCCAAACCGAGCCCTGCCGTATTCGGCACGCGGCCCACGGCAACCAGCAGGCGATCACAGCTGATGGGCTCTTGTCCGTCGACCTGCACGAGCACGTTGTCGCCGTCGCGGCGCGCGCCGGTCACGGCCGAGCCGAGTCGAAACTCGATGCCCTGCTTGCTGAAGATGCGCTCGGCTTCCTCCGCGATGTCGGAGTCCATGCCCGGCAAGATGCGCTCGAGATATTCGAGCACGGTGACCTTCGCGCCCAGCCGATTCCAAACCGAGCCGAGCTCGAGCCCGATGTAGCCCGCGCCGATCACCACCAAGTGCCGCGGGACCTGCGGGTACGAGAGCGCTTCCGTGCTGGTGCCGATGCGATCGCCGTCGAACTCCACGCCGCGCAACGGAGCCACGCTGCTGCCAGTAGCGATCACGACGTGCTGCGCCTCGAGCTCGAGCGGGTTCGCGCCCTCGATCGAAACCCGACCGCGACCAATGATGCGCGCGTGACCCGTATACGACGTAACCTTGTTCTTTTTGAAAAGGTGCGCGACACCGCCGGTGAGCGCGGACACGATCTTGGTCTTGCGCTCGAGCATGCGCGGCAGGTCGAGCTCGACCCCCGACACCTTCACGCCCATCTCCCCGAGCGCGTGGCCGGCCTCGTGGTAACGCTCGCTCGACTCGAGCAGGGCCTTGCTCGGAATGCAGCCGATGCGCAAACACGTGCCGCCGAGCGCGGGCTCCTGCTCGACGCACGCGACATTCAAGCCGAGCTGGGCCGCGCGAATCGCCGCGACGTAGCCGCCTGGTCCCGCCCCGATCACGATCAGGTCGTGTTTTTGAGGCATGTTCAGACTTCGAGCAGGATGCGGGACGGCTCTTCGACGCACTGCTTGACGCGCTTCAAGAACGTGACGGCTTCGCGGCCGTCGACCAGGCGGTGATCGTAGGTGAGCGCGATGTACATCATCGGCCGGATCACGACCTGGCCCTTGAGCGCCACCGGACGGTCGTTGATCGCGTGCAGGCCGAGGATGCCGCTCTGCGGCGGGTTGACGATCGGGGTCGACATCATCGAGCCGTACACGCCGCCGTTCGAGATCGTGAAGGTTCCGCCCGTGAGCTCACTGAGCTCGAGTTTGTTGTCCTTGGCGCGCTTGCCGTAGTCCGCGATCGCCTGCTCGACCTCGGCAAAACTCAGGCGCTCCGCGTTACGGATGACCGGCACGGCGAGCCCCTTGCCGCCGCCGACCGCCACCCCGATATCGTAGTAGTTCTTGTACACGATGTCGGTGCCGCGGATTTCGCCGTTAACGGCAGGAATCAGCTTGAGCGCCTCGATTGCCGCCTTCACGAAGAACGACATGAAGCCGAGCTTGATGCCGTACTTTTCCTGAAATGCCTCTTGGTGAACCTTGCGGAGGTCCATTGCGGCGCTCATGTCGACTTCGTTGAAGGTTGTGAGCAGGGCGGCCGTTTGCTGCGACTGAACCAGCCGTTCGGCGATGCGCTTGCGAAAGGGGCTCATCGCCACGATTTCCTCGGCGCGATCGGCGCGATCGGCACCGGGCGCTGCGGGCGCCTGCGCGGGCTGGTCGCGGTGGCGCGCGACGTCCTCCTTGAGCACGCGTCCGCCGGGGCCGGTCGCTTCGACGTCCTCGGGCGACAGACCACGCTCTTTGAGCGCGCGCCGCGCCGAAGGCATCACGCGCGCAAAGCCCTGCGGCGGAATCGTCGGGCGCGCGCCACCGCGGGAACGCGGCGCTTCCTCTTCGGCCTCCGGCTCTGACGGAGGCTGCGGGCGCATGGTGTCGGGCTTGGGCGGTGACGCTTCCTTCGACTTGGCTGGAGCCGCGCCCTCTTCCATCGTGCCGATCACGTCGCCGACCGCGGCGGTCTGACCTTGCTTGACCTTGATGCGCGAGATGACTCCATCGCTCGGCGCCGGCAGATCGACCGTCACTTTGTCGGTCTCGATCTTGACGATCACTTCGTCGCGGCTGACCGCGTCGCCCTCGTTCTTCAGCCACTCGCCGATCACGACCTCCGTGATCGACTCGCCAACCGTCGGCACCTTCAATTCAATCGCCATCGCTCCCGCTTTCTAGCAAGAAACGCGCAGCCCGTCCCATCACGGGAACCGCGAAGGCGCGAAGGCGCGAAGATTTTGGGGGTTGTTGCGTCATATGCCGTCATTGTCGACGACGCGGCGTTTCAAATGCCGAACCCTACCGAACATAGTTCCCAAAAATTCTCGGGTCTTCGCGTCTTCGTGCCTTCGCGGTTGGTCTCTCTCTCAGGTGAAGGCGCGTTCTAGGAGTTCTTGTTGTTCTAGTTTATGGCAGCTGTGCGAACCGGTGGCGGGGCTGGCGGATTCGGCACGGCAGACACCGCTGAGCGGAAAGCGCCCGAAGAGCATGGCGCCGAAGCGCGCGCGAAAGTGTCGCCAAGCACCCATGTTGTCCGGCTCGTCCTGCACCCAGACCACCGGCGTGCCGTCGTCGAAGTCGTCGATCACGGCGCGCAGATGACGATCGGGCAACGGATAGAGCTGCTCGATGCGCACGATCGCGACGTCATTGCGAGCGAGCTCTGCGCGCCGCTTTTCGAGATCGTAATAGATCTTGCCGGTGCACATCAGCACCTTGGCGGGCTTCTTCACGCCGCGCGGGTCGGAGATCACGCGCTGAAAGCGACCGCTCGAGAACTCGTCGAGCGAGCTGATGCACTGCGGGTGGCGCAGCAGACTCTTGGGCGTGAACACCACCAGCGGCTTGCGCCACGGCCGGAGCACTTGCCGCCGCAGCAGGTGAAAGTGCTGCGCTGGCGTGCTCGGTTGCACGATCTGAATGTTCTCCTCCGCGGCCAGCAAGAGGAAGCGCTCGAGCCGGGCGCTCGAATGCTCGGGGCCCTGCCCCTCGTAGCCATGCGGCAAGAGCAAGACGAGCCCGCTCAGGCGCTTCCACTTGTCTTCCGCGCTGACCAGGAATTGATCGATGATCACCTGCGCGGCGTTCACGAAGTCGCCGAATTGCGCTTCCCACAAGACGAGCCCGTCCGGCCAATCGAGGCTGTAGCCGTACTCGAAGCCCATCACCGCCGCTTCACTCAGCGCGGAGTTGTAGATCTCGAGCGGCGCTTGGTCGGGCGCCATGTGGCAGAGCGGCACGTAGCTGTGGCCGTCCTCGACGTCGTGCAAGACCGCGTGGCGCTGGGTGAAGGTGCCGCGGCCCGAGTCCTGACCGGTCAGGCGCACGCGCGCGCCCTCCGTGACGAGCGACGCGAACGCCAAGAGCTCGGCCGAGCCCCAGTCGAGCGGCTGCTCGCCGGTACCCATCGCGCGGCGGCGCGCGAGCAAGCGATCGATTTGCTTGTGCGGGTGAAAATCCGCGGGGAGCTCGTTCATCTTCGCGATGAGTTCGCTGGCGCGCGCCTTCTCGATGCTGGTCTCGATCTCCGGCACGGCCGACTCGGGACCGCCCTGAAACCCCTTCCAGTAGCCGCCGAGCCAGTCGTGCACGCGCACGTAGTCCTTGCGACGCGCCTCGCTGAGCTCGCGCTCGAGGTGCTCACGCCGCTCGACGGAGATGCGATCCGCTTCGTCACTCGTCACGCCGCCGAGCTTCAGCAAGTGCTCGAGGTAGCCGTCGCGCACGCCCTTGCGCTCCGCGATCGCGGCGTACATCAAGGGCTGCGTGAAAGCGGGCTCATCGCTCTCGTTGTGACCGTGCCGGCGATAGCCGTACATGTCGATCACCACGTCGCGCAGGAACGTGTCGCGGAAGTCCATCGCCAGCCGCACCACCTGCGCGACTGCTTCCGGATCCTCGCCGTTGACGTGAAAGATCGGGATTTGCAGCATCTTGGCGACGTCCGTGGCGTAGGTCGTCGAGCGGCCCTGCTGCGGCGGCGTCGTGAAGCCGATCTGGTTGTTTACGACCACGTGGATGGTGCCGCCGGTGGTGTACGCGTCGAGCTGGCTGAGGTTCAGCGTCTCCTGCACGATGCCTTCACCGGCGAACGCCGCGTCCCCGTGAATCAACAGACCGAGCTTGCGCGAGTGCGTGGTGTCGCCCACGCGGTCCTGCTTGGCGCGCGCGCGCCCGAGCACCACCGGATTGACGAACTCGAGGTGGCTCGGGTTGAAGCACAGCGACAGGTGCACCTTGCCGCCGCTCTCGGTCGTGAAATCGGAGCTGTAGCCGAGGTGGTATTTGACGTCCCCGCTGCCGAAGTAGAGCTCCGGATCGGTGTCCTCGAACTCGCGGAAGATTTCACGCGGGCTCTTGCCCATGATGTTGGCCAATACGTTCAGTCGGCCACGGTGCGCCATGCCGAGGATGATCTCGTCCACGCCGTGCTCGGCCGCGCGATCGATCGCGAAAGCCAAGAGCGGGATCAGGCTCTCCGAGCCCTCGAGCGAAAAACTCTTGGCGTTCGTGAACTTCTTGCGAATGAAGTCCTCGAAGATCACCGCGTCGGTCAGCTTGGTCAAAATGCGCAGCTGTTCGGGGCGTCCGAGCTGCACGCGGTTCTCGGAGCCCTCCATCCGATCTTGCAGCCAATTTTTGACCTGCAAATCGTCGATGTGCATGAACTGCACGCCGATTGAACGGCAGTACGTGTTGCGGAGCCGCGCGAGCATCTCGCGCAGCGTCAGCGCTTGCGCGCCGAAGATCGTGCGGCTCGAGAATTTGCGATCCAGGTCGGCCCCGGTCAGCCCGTGAAATTCCGGATCCAGCTCGACCTGCGGCACGCGCGGCAGGCCGAGCGGATCGATCTTGGCCATCATGTGACCGCGCACGCGGTACGCTCGCACCAGAGCGTCGACGCGATCTTGGCGCACCGCGACTTCCGACACGCCGTTCGCCGCCCAAGCGGAGCTCGTCCCGTTGCCGTTCGTGTGACCGTTGGTGTGGGCCGCGCCGTTTGCCGCCGGAGGATTGAACAAGCTCGCTGTGCGAAAAGAAGGGCCGACCTTGGGCGCGCGCGCAAACGCGCTGTCGGCGCCCAGCGACTCGAAGTACGCGCGAAAGGAAGCGGGCACCGAGCTCGGGTCGGCCAGGAAATCTGCGTACAGACCTTCAGCGAAAGCTAGACTGAGTGGATTCAGATCGAGTGCGGCCGGGTCAGTGGTCATCAGAGTCCTCGGAACATCGCGAAATTCGGGGAGATTTCATGCGCCCTCCCCCTGGGCAGGTCAAGCAATACGCCTGAATCTCCCGGAATTTAAGGAGCGCGCTCACTTCAGCGCGTCTTGCGGCGCGGCCGCGCGCCGGGCGCTCCGCCGCCCAGCCGCAGATATCCCCCGGCCAAGAACGAGAACATCTGCTGCGTGAGCACGTCCGCGCTCTCCTCGGCGAAGCCGAGCGTGACGGCTTGATAAAGTAGCTCCTTGAGCGAGCCGATCGTCAGATAGGCGAGCACGCGCGGCTCGCCGTCGGCGACGATGCCGAGCGCTTGGCCGTCCTTCAAGCTCTCCGTCAAGAGCTGCACGACCGTGTCGTAGAACGTCGCGAGCTTGCGATCGAACGCCGGATCGATGCCGACCGCGTCCGTAAACAAGATCTTGGTGGTGGCGCGATCGGCGAGGCAGGTCGCGATGATCGCGCGCGCGTTCTCGCGGACTTGATCGACAACCGGTCGCGCCGGATCGTCGGTGACGATGCGCGTGATGGCCATCGAGATCTGCCCGGCGAAGCGGTCGATCAGGTCCGAAAAAACCGCGCGCTTGTCCTCGAAGTAGAGATAAAACGTGCCGCGCGCGACGCCCGCTTGCGCCACGATGTCGTCGATCGTCGTTTGGTGATAGCCGCGCTTGGCGAACACCTCGCGCGCCACGCTCAAGATTTGCTGGCGACGCTCGGTCTTGTTCAGCGCCGGCGTTTTCTTGGGGGGTTGGCGCTTGGCGGCCATCGACTGGGCTCGAGCATACACCTACGCGGCGACGCTGAGCGGCGCGAGACAACCGCGCTGAGCGCGCGGAGACCGCTACTACTCGCGCCAATTCTCGAGATTGAGACCCGCAACGCGAGCGAACTCGCGCGTGTTCGCCGTTACCAGCACCAAGCCCCGAGCCAGCGCGGCGCCCGCAATGAGCACGTCATACGGACCGATCGGACGTCCGCGCCGGCGCAGCGCCGCTCGAAGATTGCCTGCCGCGCGAGCGTCCTCCACGCTGAGCGGCAGGAGCGTGACGGCGGCCAGCAAAGCGTCGAGCACCGGTCGCAGGCGTCTGGCGCGAGCGGGGGCGAGAGCCAGACCGTGGTCGACCTCCATCACGCTGACGGCGGAGCAAGCGATATCGGCCGGCGCGGTCTCTAGCAGGCGCGAACGCACGCTGTTCTCTCCCCGCACGAAGTCGCTCAAGACATTCGTATCCAGCAAGTAGCGGAGAACCACTCAACGGCCCTTGCCACGGAAGTGCGCTGAATTGGCGAACGGATCGTCGTCCCTCGCCGCGAGCTCGACGCGATGTTGCTCGAACGGCGTGAAACTCGGGTCGCCGGCAAAATCCGAAACGACGCGAGGCCAGCGGCTCGTTTGCCCGTCGAGCAATGCTCGCACGGCTTCGCGCACCAAGGCGTTGCGAGGCTTGCGCGAGCTGCGCGCCAAGCGAGCTAGAAGCGCCGCCGATTCTCGATCGAGGTAAACGTTGAAGTTCACCGCTCAACTATAACCTATGCAGCAGTTATAGTCGACCAACCGTGACGTGCTCGTAGCGAGCCCGTCTGCTAAGCCGCCCTGCCTTCCACGATCCCCCCGCTCGCGGTCATGCCCACGACGAGCCCGGCGTCCGCGAGCAAGCTGACGAACGGCGCGGTCCACAGCGGGTCGAACCAGGCCGAACGCCACTGTTCACCGGCAGCGGGATCGCGCGTCCAGAGCGTGCCGACACTCGCCACCCACTCGCGATCGAGCGCGTCGATCGCGCCCGCGGAGAGATCCGGCTCACCCTCGACCGTGGAAATGCTGGTGCGGCCATAGGCAGCGCGCAACGCCGTGCCGCCGCTGCCGACGACCAACGCGAGGCCTCGCTCCACACTGCTCGCGCCGTTCACGAATGCGCGCGTGTGCGGTGTCGCGAGCGGCGTGAGTTCGCCCAGCATCGGCTCGTACTGACGAGCGAAGCCGCCGCCCTGCGTCAGGCGACCGCAGATGATCCAACGTAAGTCGTCCACGCGCAGAACGCGTGAGACGTTCTGCACGCCTTCGAGCATCAGTGGCTTCATCCAGCGACGCCCGGACATCGCCCACAGCACGGGCGACGCTTCGCCGCGCTTGCGGCCGACGGCGACCACCAAATCATCGAGCACGCCGGCCGCGTCTTGGAACTCGACGCTCTCGTCCGGCGCTTGCTCGAGCATGCGAATGCCTTCCGTGCCGAATACGCACAAGACACCGCCCGAGCCGCCGACCAGCCAGCCGCCGGCCTCGTGCCGGCGCGCGAAGCTCATGCCGCGCGGTAAGCGCTTGAGCAGACCCTTGGCGCCGAGCCACGAGTCGCCGTTCCAGAACAGCGGACCGTGGGGCGTGAGCGCAAAGCAGCGTCCGTCGGTGTCCCACGCCGAACTCTGAATCACCAGATCTTCACGTGGCTTGTGCTTGACGATCCAACGAAAGCGCTCGACGTCCTTGGGCGGCGAGAGGCTCGCCATCGTGTGCAACATGCGCCGGCTCGAGGTCGGCGGCGCGGGCCGATCCCACAGCCAGGGCAGGATCGCGCCGGCGAGTGCGTCCGCGCTCTGCGGGCGGTGCTCGGCGGAGAACGTCGTGCCCCAGGCGAGCGCCGCGTCGATGGCGCGCGTCGCCTCGGGGCGCTGCGCGAGCTCGGGCGCGAGCAGCGGACTCGCCAGGATGCTCTGTCGCGCCTTGTTCTTCATCTGATCGAACGCTTCGAGCGGCGTCTCGCCGTCGAAGTAGTGGCTGCCCGTGAGCAGATAAAATACGACGCACGAGAGCGCGAATACGTCGGTGGCGAAGCCGACCGCTCGCTCACCGTTGAGCGCCTGCTCGGGCGCCGCGTAGCCGACGGTGCCGAGACCGAGGCCCGCAAACGTGTGCCCGACGCCGACGGGACGCGCCAGCCCGAAGTCCGAGATCTTGAAGATCTCGCTCTCACCGAAGCCACAGCAGAGCACGTTGCCCGGCGTCAGATCGCGATGAATGATGCCTTCGGCGTGAATCGCGGAAAGCCCCGACGAAAGGCAGCGCAGCGCGTGCGCCGCCCGTCGCTCGTCGAATGCATACTCCGTCTTGTGAATCGAGTACGTGACGCGGTCTTCGAGCGTGGTGCCCTCAACGCCGCCGTGCACGTATTCGATCGCGACCCACGGCGTCGGTACGTCCCCGAACAGGTCAGCGCTGCCCGTGTCGACGAAACGCACGACGAACGGACACGGGGGCACGCGCTCATTGAGTCGTCCGAGCGCGACGGCTTCCTTGCGCGCGACCATCTCCGGAGAGATCTCGACCTCGCTGAAGCCGGGTCGCACGAGCTTCACCACCACGTCCGAGACGCCTTCTTCGGAGACGCGTCGCGCGAGATACGCCGAGCCCATGCCGCCAGCGCCGACTTGGCGCTCGAGCTCGTAGTGAACGCCGCGCTGCACGTCCGACTGGATGCGACGCCCGCTGATCGTCGAGGGTGGCAGCGAGCTCATGCCCCACTTTTCGCGAAAGGCGTTTCCGCGTCGAGTGGTTCTTTGTCGGTTAAGGTAGCGAAAATTATCGGCCATAAGGCCGTTCGCGCGGGAAGCCGTGCGAGGCCTCGGCGCGTGCCGGACGCTCGGCCCAAAGCCCGAAACACGGC
>DASYCR010000080.1:0-5125 GCA_036500095.1 Polyangiaceae bacterium | reverse complement strand
GATCTTGATCAAGCTGCTCGGCGAGGGAACCGTGCGCATGGCCCGCGCAGAGCCCGGCGAGCCCTTCTCCTTGCTCGGACCGCTCGGTCGGCCCTGGCGCGCGCCGAACGCGGCGCGCAGGCCGATCCTCGTCGCGGGCGGTGTCGGCGTAGCGCCACTGATCTTTCTGGCGCGCGCGTTCGCCGCGCGCGGACTCTCACCGCTCAGCCTTTATGGCGGGCGAAGTGCCCGCGATTTGCCGCTCGACGACGTCTTGAGCGAGCTCGGTGAGCTCCGGGTCGCCACCGAAGACGGCTCGCGCGGTCACAAGGGCCGCGTCACTGAACTATTGCCGGAGCTCCTCGGCT
This sequence comes from Polyangiaceae bacterium, assembly GCA_036500095.1. GTDB lineage: Bacteria > Myxococcota_A > Polyangia > Polyangiales > Polyangiaceae > PMG-095. Next base: position 4,778 of record DASYCR010000080.1, on the reverse strand, counting down.
CGGGCGTCGAGGTCTACACGTGCGGGCCCGATCGCATGATGGCGCGAGTGGCCGAGCTGTGTGCTGCGCGCGACGTGCCTTGTGAGGCGTCACTCGAAACGCCGATGGCGTGCGGCTACGGCGTTTGCCTCGGCTGCCCAGTGCCGACCAGCGACGGACAATACCTGTACGCATGCGTGCACGGTCCCTGTATCGACTCACGCCGGATCGACTGGACGCGCAGCGACCACGCGCCCCATCGCTTGCCCACGCTCGCGAGGAGCGAATCGTGAGAGCGCAAGCCGTCCGCATCGGCGAGCTGACGCTGAAAAACCCGGTTTTGACCGCATCCGGCTGTTTCGGTTACGGCCTCGAATACGACGATTTTTTCGACGTCGCCGAGCTCGGAGGCATCTGCACCAAGGGCCTGAGTTTACATCCTCGCCTGGGTAATCCGCCTGAGCGCATCTGCGAGACACCCGCAGGCATGCTGAACGCGATCGGCCTCGCCAACGTCGGCGTCGAAGCCTTCTGTCGCGAGAAGTTGCCCGTGTTGCACGAGCGCGGCGTCACGGTCGTGGCGAACATCTTCGCCAGCAGCGTGGAGGACTTCGTCACGATCGCCGAGCGCCTCGAGAAAGAGCAAGGCGTCGCCGCGATAGAGCTCAACGTGAGCTGCCCCAACGTGACCCACGGCGGCATCGAGTTCGGCCGTGATCCGCGGATGGCGGCGCAAGTCACGCGCGCCGTGCGAGCCGCGACGCACCTGCCCGTGTGGGTGAAAATGAGCCCGGAAGCGGGGGATATCGTGGCCGTAGCCAAAGCTTGTGAGGAAGCCGGTGCTCACGCGCTCACGGCGATCAACACGATCCGCGGCATGGCGCTCGATGTCGAAACGCGCAAGCTGCGCCTCGCCAATCGCACAGGGGGCTTCAGCGGCCCCGCGTTGCGTCCGGTGGCGCTGCGCATCGTCTGGGACGTGGCGCACGCGGTGGCGATCCCCGTGATCGGCATTGGCGGCATCGGCTCGGCGCGCGACGCGATCGAGTTCATGCTAGCCGGCGCTTCTGCCGTCCAAGTCGGCACCGCGAACTTCGCCGATCCGTGTGCGGCGCAAAAAGTCGCGCTCGGCATCGCCGCCTATTGCGAGCGTCACGGGCTGAACGCCAGCGACCTAATCGGCGCTGCACGGTGATCGTGCGCGGGCAGCTCTGGTCCTCTTGCGCGTTGCTCGGCGGGCTCGCGCTCGTGCCTGCCTGCGACGAACGTCGCGTGCCCGTTGGGCACGACGGCGGCGCCACGGAGCCGAGCCCCAATGCCAGCATCTTGCCCGCCCCGCTCGCCACGGGGCTCGAAAGCGCGCCCAAAGAGCAGGACGCCGGCTCGCGTCCCTTGCGCGACGCGGGCCGCAACCCAGATGCGGGACTCGACGAGCCCCCTCCCGAACCGCGCGCGCTGCGCGTCGATCAAGTCCTGCCGAGCGATTCTGCGCGCGACACCGCGGGCCTCTCGCTCACCGCGCGCTTTCGCTGGACGGACGCGGCTCCCGCGCGGCTGCCCGAATTGAACACGGAGGCGGTTCAACGCGCGCGGGATGAAACCGGTTTCGATCTGGTCATCGATGTCGTCGGCACGCGGACGCGAGTCGCCCTCGCCTCGCACAGCTTCACGCTGCCGGCGGGTAGCGAGCTGCGCGCGCGGGATGATCTGTACGGGTTCGCGTTGCGTTGGGGCAACCAGACGACCTATACGATGCTCGCGCCGGGCTCGCTACGCGCGGTGCTGAGCGAGCGGCGCGCCGACGTGGTGCCACTCGTGCACCCCAAGCTCAAGGCGCTACCTGCCAGCAATTTGCAGGGGCTTCCAACGGAACAGGTCGAGCTCAGTACACTGACGGGACGTGTCGTGCTCGAACAGGGTAGGGCGCCACAAGCGCAGACTCCGCCAACGCCGAACGGCGCTTCGCTGTGTCGGTTACTGCTCGAGCTGGTGGCTGCCGCGCCGAGCACCACGGTCTGTCGCGCGGACCTGCTGCCGCTGCGAGCTGAGTTCGTGTGGCCGAACGGATCGCATTTCGTGTTCGAAGTCACGCGCATCGCCCGCCGGAACGACTTTGACCCGAGCTCGCTCTCGCTCCCTCCCGTTGGCGGTGAATTCCGCCAGAGCGAGCTACCCGCGCCACCGCCCAGCCTCCTCCTCAAGGAGGTGGAGCTCGGCGCCCTGCGCAACAAGCCCCTTCAGCGAAATGAACGAGTCGATTCGAGCGCGCCCAAGAACGGCCTGCTCTTGAGCAACCACACGGACGGCCTGCGCTACTTGCTGCTCGACGGGGTGCCGGTCGCGCTCGTCGGTGTGGGCGCGGAGCTGCTCGTCCCAGCGCTCAAACCCGGGCAATACACCGCCGTCACCCGCGATTTTTTCGGCAACGACGACGTCCCCGCCAAGACCGTCGAAGTGCCCAGCCGCTTGAATATCGGCGACGAGCGCTAGGTTCAGCTGGCAGGTTCGTAGTCGTCTTCGGAGTACCCGGTATCGCCGTAACCACCCTCGTCCATGCGCGCGCGCAACGCCTCCACGGCGATTTCGATGACTTCGAAGCGGGTGGACAACAAAAAGTATTGATCCTCCGGCAAGGGCGGAATCGCAGCCAAGCGTGCGTGCAAAAAATCGTGATCCTCGGGGGCGACGCGCAACATCGAACGCGGACCCTCGTGCTCAGTGCCCGCGAACAGCGCGTCGAACGCCATGCCGATTGGATTGAACCACAAGAACACGACGCGCGAGCAAATCGCCCAGTCGTGGACGTTGCCAGACGGCACACGCCAAAAGCCGGGAAAGCGTCCTCGCACGACCTCACCAAAGTAGGCCCCAACGGCCTGCGTGAGCATGGGCGTCATGGCTGGCTTCTCACGCACGTTCTCCCGCGCCAGCGCCGTGTAATGATCGAGAATCGGCAGCGTATCGGGCGTGAAGTCAAGATCGACTCCGACGGCGCGCCGAACGTACTCGAGGCAGGCGGTCACGAAGTCGGGGATCGGCTCGGGGGGCGGAACGAATGGTGCAGTAAAGTCGCTCATGCGTGGCACAGGCTAGCGCCGTTCGGCGCCGCACGCGCGCAGCCCTCGGCGGGCAATTGCGGACCAGCGCAGGGGATTCGCGCGGCCACCAAAACGGGTCAAATCCCGAGAAATCTCGAAAAAACGCCTTGCGCCCGCTCGAGAGGAGGGCGAAGACTGGGCCCGTCCCCTGACGCCTCCCGGTCATGTTACGCTGACCAGTCCCCCCCCATGCGCCTCGGCATCCTGAGTGACATTCACGCAAACTACGAAGCGCTGAGTGCGGTCGTCGAGGCGTTCAAGCGGGAGGAGATCGACAAGTACTATTGTTTGGGTGACACCGTGGGGTACGGCGGCTCGCCCAACGAGTGCGCAGATCTGGTGCGCAGCTTGGTCGAAGCGACCATTCTCGGCAATCATGACGCGGCCGTCGCGGGTCGTATGGACTACTCGTACTACTACGAGGCGGCGCGCCACGCGCTCGACACACACGCGCAGCTACTCTCAGCCGACAACATGCAATGGCTGAAGGGCCTGCCGTACCAACTTCGGCTCGACGAAATCGGCGTGCACTTGTGCCACGGCTCACCCGTTAGGCTCGAGGAGTTCGAGTACATTTTTGCGCCGGAGCAGGCGCGTGAGTGCCTGCCCATGTACGATGAACTCGGCCACATCACGCTGATCGGCCACTCGCATTTGTGCAAGGTTTTTGCGCTAACCAAGAGCACGGTCGAGGAGTTGCCGCCCATCGATTTCGAGCTGGCTCCCGACCGGAAATATATCGTCAGCGTGGGGTCGGTCGGGCAACCGCGCGACTACGACAATCGAGCGAGCTTTACCGTGTATGACTCGAACCACAAGCGCTTCGAGTTCAAGCGCGTCGAGTACGACATCGAAACCGCCGCAGACAAGGTGCTGCGCGCGAAGCTCGAGCGCAACTTCGCGCACCGCCTCTTCATCGGCGTCTAGCGCGCGGAGCTCGCGCGCGTCACTGCGCGATCGTCCACTCGGTCGTGGTGGGCGTGTCCTGGAGACTGATGCCGAGCGCCAGTAGTTCGTCTCGGATCGCGTCGCCCCGAGCAAAGTCCTTCTGCTTGCGCGCTTCCGTCCGTCCACGGACTTTCGCGTCGACTGCATCGCGCGTGAGCCCACGCAGCGCCATGCGTCGCGAGCGCACGCGCGAAAAATATTCCTCGGGAGTAGCGCGTAGGAGCCCCAGGCTCTGCGCAACCCGTCCAATCGCGGTCAGCGCGAGCCGCGCCAGCACCGCCGCGGCGCCCTGAAAGGCGCCGTCTTTGCGGCGCTTGTTGGCGAGATCGCAGGCTTCATTCGCCGCTTGCGCCATTTCGCCGAATTCCGCCAGGGCGACGGGAGTATTCAGGTCGTCGTCCAAGGCGACCTCGGCGGCCTCGGCGGCGCGCTCGATGCGCTCGCGAAATACCTGGAGATCGGCAGGTAGCTTGGGTGGCGCCGTGTAGTCGCCGACCAGCACTTGGCGCAGACGATCGACCGCGCCGTAAATGTAGTCGAGCCGGCGCTCGGCTTCGTCCACGCCCGGGAACACGACGCGCCCGCTGGCCAGAAGCTCCGTATCGAATTGGATCGGCCCACGATACTGAGCTGCGAGCAGGAACCAACGAAAACCCTCGGGATCGTTGCGCTCGAGCACATCGCGCAGGGTCACGAAGTTTCCGAGCGATTTGCTCATCTTCTCCTTGTCGATGTTCACGAACCCGTTGTGGA
>DASYCR010000079.1:0-2089 GCA_036500095.1 Polyangiaceae bacterium | reverse complement strand
CTCGGAGCGCGTGGGCCGTGCCATCGCGATGCAGGACACGCCCGGGTCGTCGAAGCCTTCGGTGAGCACGGCGACATTTGCCAACACTTGCGTGCGCCCAGCCCGGAACTCGGCCAACGCCTGCGCGCGCACGTCGCGAGGCATTGCGCCGTGCACGATACCCGCAGAAACCCCGAGCAAATTCAGCGAACGGCTCAGATTCCGCGCGTGATTTACGTTGACGCAAAACGCGATCGTGCGTCGATCGCGAGCCAGCTCCTGGATCGAACGAGCGACGATGGCATTCCGCTCTTCGATGTCAACGGCCTCGGCCAGCTCGTCCTCGCGAAAGTCGAGCCCACTCGTGGGCAGGCGCGTCAGATCAGCGGCAGTCGACACGCGGAAGCCGCGTAGCGGCGAGAGGAAACCCTCCGAGATCAACTCCGGCAACGAGCGCGTGTACACGATGCGCTCGAACACGGTGTCGAGCCCCTTGCCGTCGCCGCGCGCGGTAGTGGCAGTGAAGCCGAGTAGCGTACCTGTCCAACCGTGCTCGAACACGCCGAGCTGGCGCAAGACCCGCAAATTGTCCTCGGCTGCCGCGTGATGACACTCGTCATAGATAATCAGACCGAGGTCCCGACCGCGCATCACTTCTGCCAAGCGGCCCTCGTGCAACGAGCGAATCGAGCACACGCTGACTTTTGCGGCCAAGGGCGCGCGCTCGTTGCCTCGCTCGATGGCCACGACGTGCTCGCCGCCCAACGCGCGTTCGAGCTTCTCCTTGGCCTGCGCCAGCAACTCTTCCCGGTGCGCCAGCACCAACACTTGTCGACGCGCGAGCTTGGCCAGCTCCGAAAAGATGACCGTCTTGCCCGCTCCAGTGGGCAGGCACACGAGCAGGCGCCGAACGCCTCCGCGCCGCGCAGCCAGCACGGCGTCGAGCGCTTCACGCTGATACGGACGAAGCATGAAAGTTCGACATTTTCTGAGCTGAACGTGGGTCGGATCGAAGGCTGGCAGAATTGCGCCCGCGGGAAAGAGTAGTCGAAAAGCGGTGGCGGAGTGGTAGAACGAGCGCGTGTCGCCCTCGGACTCGGAACACCAGCGCGTGCTCGATCTAGTAGTGCGACACGGCTGGAACGCGACCGCCTTTCAAACGCTCGAGAGCGGCTACCGCTACTTTTTCCATGGCGAAAATGCGTGCGTCGCGTTCGTCGATACCGGCGGCAGCTGGGTCGCCGCGGGCGCCCCTCTCGCGCCCGCGCAGGAGCTCAACGAAGCCGTCAGCGCATTCGTGCGCGCCGCGCGCGAAGCGCACAGGCGCGCCTGCTTTTTTGCGACGGAGGAACGCCTGCACGCCTCGACCGGCGAGGCGCTTCGCTCGCTGAACATCGGCGAACAACCCACTTGGGATCCGGGTGATTGGCCAGCAATCGTCGCGAAACATCGCAGCTTGCGCGAGCAATTGCGGCGCGCGCGGGCCAAAGGGGTGCGCATCCGGCTGCTCGGCGCGGCCGAGCTGGCGCAAGGGGAGACTCACGCTCAGCTTGCGCGCATCGCCGACCGCTGGCTGAGCGCGCGAACGATGGCGCCGATGGGCTTCCTGGTGCGGCTCGAGCCCTTCACTTTTCCGAGTGAGCGGCGTTGCTTCGTCGCCGAGGTGGCGGACAAAGTCGTCGCCTTTGCTGGTGTGATTCCGGTGCCCCTCCGCTCTGGCTGGTTCCTCGAAGATCTCGCGCGCGACCCGAGCGCTCCCAACGGCACGAGCGAGCTGCTGATCGACGCGGTCATGCGTTGGGCGAGCGCGGGCGGTTGCACCTGGCTCACCTTCGGGTTGGCGCCGCTTGCCGGGACACTGCCACCCTGGCTCCGCTTCGTGCGGCGACACGCGAGCGTTCTGTACGACTTCGAAGGCCTCCACGCGTACAAATCGAAGTTCAGACCCGCCGCGTGGTCCCCCATCTTTCTGTCCTATCCGGCGCGCCAAAGCATGCTGCTCTCCGTCGCGGACGCGCTGGCTGCATTCGCGCAAGGCGGGGTCCTGCGCTTCGCCTGGCGTTCGCTCTTGCGTGGACCCAAGATCGTGCTGCGCGCGCTGGCGATCCTG
>DASYCR010000078.1:0-8462 GCA_036500095.1 Polyangiaceae bacterium | reverse complement strand
GGCTCCGATCCTCGGTGCGTGCAGCAGCAGCGCGCCCACGGTCGCGGCGATCGTTCGGCCGACGCTGATCGGCGTGTCGACGGCAGATGTCTTTCCTAGGTTTCCTTGCGACGAGGGCAGCGATCCTCTGCGGACCTACGTCGCCACGCTGCGCGACGTGACGCCGGGTGCAACGCCGGACGCCGGCAAAGCCACGCAGCCATTCGAGCTGACGGGTAGCGCCCCGACCCCCTGCAGTCGTAACACGACGTTCTCGTACCTCGTCGTCGACCACAGCTACGTGGCCGATGTGGACGGCTACGACCAGAGCGATTTGCGCGCGCCGAGCGCCGACTTCGAGGGCGGAGTCGCGACGGCCCAAGGTAGCCGCTTGTTGCTCGACTCCGCGGGCAACCCGGTCGCGCCCGCCTGGTCCGCGCGCTGCGGCTATGTGGCTGGCGGGTTCGATCAAGTCGATGCCGGCCAAGACGGTGGAGCCGCAACAGACGCAGGCACCGCCACGGACGCAGGCACCGCCACGGACGCAGGCATCGCCATGGACGGCGGCGCACCGACTTGCGTCGCGGGCGACTATCAACCTCCAGGCGTGGTCGCCTTGGCCACGCTCACGCGCTACGCCGTTGATTGTGTAGACGCCGTCTCGGTCCCCTTCGACACGCTCGGTTGGAAGTGCGGAGGGTCGGGCATCGATCACTTCGACGTCCAAAGTGGCGGCAAGCCGAGCTGCGCCCCGATCGCGTGCGGCGAGCAGACCGTGGTCCCGATCGCATCGCTGGAGCTAGACCCCGACGCGACGCCCGATCCCAATACCACGCCGGATCCTGATCTCATCAAGAGCGTCCGTTTCACCGTCCGCGCGTTGGCGAGCACGATCGGCGCCACGGATGCCGGCGCGGAGGTGCCCATCAAGCAGGCCACCTGCACAGCGACTCTGACCCGCCAGAACCGAGGCTTGGTTTTTCCGGCTCGGTGCAGCGAGACGACGAGCGCGACTCCCTGAGATCTGGCTCCGCCAGCGCGCGATCCTGGCCAGGGTTGCCCGTCGACCAGTGCGACGCTAAGGCACAGACAAGATGGCGAGAAGGCCCGTGGACGACGCGCTCCCTGGCATGCCGCGCCCCGGCAAGGTGGTGCGCATCGCGCTGCTAACGGTAGCCAGCGTGTGGGTGGCCTTCGCCGTCGGCATCAACTGGGCCCACGTCTCGCCAGCGGTGTTCCTGCTCTTCTGCGGGAACACCGCGAGCATCCTGCACGGCGAAGTCTGGCGACTCTTTACCGCCTCGCTCATGCATGAGCCGAGCGAATCCATCGGACACGTCGCGACGGTGCTGCTCGGCCTGTATTTTCTGGCGCCCTCGCTGGAAGAGCACTGGGGTAGCGCGCGCTTTGCTCGCTTTCTCGTGCTCTCCGGCTTGATCGCGTACGGCGCGCAGATGGCGGTTGCAGCGGTGCTACCCGCCTCGATCCGCGAGCGGTTGGTCGGGGACTACTGGTTCGGCGGCGTGCCCGTGGTCGAAGCGATCGCGATGGCTTGGGCCTCGAGCTTCTCCGAGCAGACCATCCGGCTATTCTTCGTGCTGCCGATCAGCGGCCGCGGGCTGATGTTCGTGATTCTAGGGACCGGGGTCATGTACGTGCTGGCCGTCGCGCATGCCCCCGAGGGCTTGATCGCGCCGTTTGGCGGGATGTTCGCCGGTTGGTTACTGGGCGGCGGCACTCCGTCGCCCTTGCGCCGCGCGTGGTTGAAAATACGCTTGGCGCAAATCGACGCCGAAACACGGCGCAACACCGACGCGCGGCGCGCACGAGCTCGCAGTTCAGGCCTGAAGGTGCTCGAAGGCGGCAAAAATACCCCCGGCAGCGACGAAGACAACCCACGCGGTCCGGACGGCCGCTGGCTCAACTAGGCTAAGGAGCGTGCCAGCGATGCGCACCCTCCTCGACTCCGACAGCGCCGCGCGCGGATTACGCCGCATCGCCGGCGAGATCAGCGAGCGCCACGCGGGCGCGCACGATTTGGTGCTCGTCGGCGTGCGCCGGGGCGGAGTCGCTATCGCGCGCGAGCTGCGGCGCTGGATCCTCGAGCTCGAGGGCCGCGATACGCCCGTGGGCAGCGTGGACATCACGCTCTATCGTGACGACGCGTCCACCGCGCTGCCCAATCCGCGCATCGGCCCGAGCGAGATCCCGCTCAGCCTCGAGGGGCGCTTCGTGTTGCTCACGGACGACGTGCTCTACACCGGCCGGACCGTGCGCGCCGCGCTCGACGCGCTGCTCGACTACGGGCGCCCGCGGCTGATCGAGCTCTGCGTCTTGATCGACCGCGGCGGCCGCGAGCTGCCGATCGCCGCCAACTATTTCGTGAAGTCCGAGCGGATTCCGCCGAGTGATCGCGTGGATGTGCTCGATAGCGGCGGGCAAATCTCGGCTTTCGTGCAGCCCGCCTCCGCGCCAACCATCCCACCGGGCAAAGGCTCAGGCTAAGCTCCGCCGCGCCCATGACCGAAGCCCGCATTCGCCACCTACTCGGGGCCGAAGATTTGAGCCCGGCGATGGCAGAGCAGATTCTCGACTCCGCGCAGGCGTTCCTCGAGGTGACGCGCCGACCGGTACGCAAAGTGCCTACCCTGCGCGGCAAGACCGTGATCAATGTCTTCTTCGAGGCCTCGACGCGAACGCGCACGAGCTTCGAGCTCGCGGGCAAGCGCCTGTCGGCCGACGTCGTCAATATCGGTGGCTCCTCGAGCAGCACGAGCAAGGGTGAGACCCTGCGCGACACCGTGAACACGCTCGACGCGATGCACGCGGACGTGATCGTGATCCGTCACCAGGCCTCCGGCGCCGCTCACTACGTGGCGCGCCATGTGCGGGCGGGAGTCGTCAACGCCGGGGACGGTATGCACCAGCACCCGACGCAGGCCTTGCTCGACGCGTTCACGATTCGCCAGCGCAAGGGCAAGGATTTTCACGGCATGAAGGTCGCCATCTGCGGCGACATCACGCACAGTCGCGTCGCGCGTTCGAACGCAATCCTACTGCGAGCGCTGGGCGCCGACGTCGCCTTGGCCGGGCCCCGCACACTCTTGCCGAGCGCGGCAGAGGCGCTTGGTTGCCGCATCTACGATCGCTTGGAGCCGGCTATCGACGGCGCCGACGTCGTCATGATGCTGCGCATTCAACGCGAACGGTTGGGCGCGCCGCTCTTACCGACGCTACGCGAGTATTCGCGCGTGTTCGGCCTGAACGCCGCGCGCTTGAAGTGCGCGCGCCCCGACGTGATCGTGATGCATCCCGGCCCGCTGAACCGCGGCGTCGAAATTGCCGAAGACGTCGCAGACGGACCGCACAGCGTCATCCTCGAGCAGGTCGAGGCGGGTGTCGCCGTGCGCATGGCCGTGCTCTACCTCGCAGCGAGCGAACCGAACGTCAGCGCCGAAGGCTAGGTCGGCGAAAGGCGACGTCGAGCGATCAAGCTGAGCATTCATTCTTGCGAAATTCCGACCGATAACTCTCGCGACGTTCGCAACTTGTTGGAAAGCATGCGCCGGGTCCGCTGGGCTCGTGTTTGGCTCAGGCCTCAGTTCCGCTCCGTGAGCCGCTGTTCTGAAACTGAAGTGCCGCTTAGCGGGGCTTTGCCCCGGCTCCCCAAGAGCGTGCTCTTTTGAAACAGAAACAAGACAAACTTCGCGCCCGTTACGTTGATACGCGATGCCTACAGCATCACGATACGCCGGCGCACTGAGCGCGAGGCTAAGCGCGGCCCGCGTGTGCTATTCTCGAGCGGTTTCGCGCGTCGCCAGTGCTTTGGGCAACGTTGCAACAGTCCTCCTTCTCCTTCCCTAACTAACGGTCGAGACGAACCATGAGCAAGCGAACGTGGGCGCGCTGGGTCATTCGAGGCTTCTTGGGCAGCGCAGCATTGCTCCCCTTCGGCTGCGTAGCTGGAACCACTTCCACAGACGGACCGGGAGACCCTGATCTATCCGCACAAGGCGGAACGGGCGGAACGAGCGGTACGAACGGCGGCGCAGGCGCACCCGGCGCTGGAGGCAACGGCGTAGCGGGGAGCGGCGCGGCGGGGGTGAGCGCGAGCGGCACGGCGGGAGTGAGTGCCGGCGGTGGCAGCGCGGGTTCGAATCCGAGCGGCGGCGCCAGCGGGAGCGCGGCGGGCATCGGCGGTTCGGGCGTCAGCGGGAGCGCGGGCCAGGGTGGCAGCGCCGGAACGGGCATCAGCTGCGGCGCGCAGACGCTGTGCGGGACCACCTGCGTGTCGACGGCTAGCGACAGCGCCAACTGCGGAACGTGCGGCACCGTTTGCAGCGGTGGCAAGACGTGCACGAGCAGCACGTGTCAGTGCGCCGCGGGCCAAACGTCGTGCAACAACGTCTGCGTCGATACGAAATCCGACGCCAACAACTGCGGCGCCTGCGGCACGGTTTGCCCAGCCGGGCAATTTTGCACGGTTCCCTCCGGGCAAACGAACGGCGTTTGCACGACGCAGTGTAACGCGGGTCAAACCACGTGCGGGCAAAGCTGCGTGGATTTGACGACCAATCACGATCACTGTGGCGATTGCAACAAGGCCTGCGCGGCGGCGCAGACCTGCAGCGGGAGCACCTGCAATTGCCCCGGCGGGCAGGCGCTTTGCACCAATGCGTGCGTCAACGAGCAGACCGATTCCAAAAACTGTGGCGCTTGCGGGACCACCTGCGCCGCGCCGCGCACCTGCACCGGCGGCATGTGCAATTGCCCGAGCGGTCAGTCGTTCTGCACGAACGCCTGCGTCAACGAGCAGACCGACGCCAAGAACTGCGGCGCCTGCGGCAAGGCCTGCGGCACCGGCCAGACCTGCGCGGCGGGGGCGTGCAATTGCCCGAGCGGGCAAACGCTGTGCACCAATGCCTGCGTCAACGAGCAGACCGACGCCAAGAACTGTGGCGCCTGCGGCAAGACCTGCGCGAGCGGCCAGATGTGCATGAACGGCAGCTGCGCGACCGTCATGTGCAAGGCTCCCACCGCCCCACCCGCCGCCAACGGCAGCGCGGAGCTCACCTGTTATTGGTTTGGACAGGGGACGACCAAAGGCGGGGGTTGCTCGAGCTACAAGACCTATTGCGGCTATTGCGGCACTGAATCAGGCAGCGGCGGCGGCACGTGCCCGACGGGCATCAGCGACACGGTACCCAACACCTCGACCGGCAAGAATTTCGTCGCGTTCAAAGGCCCCGGCGGCTCGTTCGCCAACGGCGTCTATTGCGGCATGTGCGTGGACGTGACCTACGGCGGCAAGACGGTCACCGCAACGGTCGTGGACGCTTGCGCGACGTGCTCGCAGGATACGCACATCGATCTGAGCTTGTCCGTCGCGTCGACGCTCGGCCTCGGCCAGGGCACTACGCCGGGCGACGTCAACGGCGCGACTTGGAAGCCCGTACCCTGCCCGGTCACCGGCAGCATCGTCGCGAGTTACAACAACGGCTACACGGGCCAGGCCTACTTCCAGAACGTTCGCTATCCGGTGGCGAGCGCCACCGCGGGCGGCCACAAAGGCACTCAGTCGTTCGGCTACTGGGATTTCGGCGTCGCGATCGACGGGCAGTCCGTCAGTTTGACGGACACCGCCGGCAATACGACGACGGGCACCATGCCGGGCTCCGGTGGCGGCAGCATCAACGGCCAATTCTGCCCGTAGCTACGTCGCACCTACCGGCCAAAGCCTCAGCCCGGCAACAGATCCACCTGCGTAGCGCCACGCGCTTCTCGAGCCAAAAAGCGACCAGCGACCAGCGTGAAGCTCGCTGGCAGATCCGTCACCAAGAGCTCGAGCGCCTGCTCTGGGGACGGCGCGACCGTGCCGCCGATCAGCCGCTCGTCACGAATCCATTCGCCGACGGCGCGCGCCGTCGCCTCGGCGCTGTCCACGACCGGGACCTCCTTGCCGGCGAGCGCGCAGGCCGCCTCGCTGATGAGTCCCTTGAGCAAGGGATAATGCGTACAGCCGAGCACGATCACCGATGCGCCCGCGGCGATCAGCGGTTCGACGTAGCGGTGGACGACGAGCCGCGGCACCTCCCCGTCGAGCCAGCCCTCTTCCACCAGCGGCACGAGCAGTGGAGCGGCTTGCGTGACGACCTCGTAGCGCGTCGAGAGCTGACCAACCGCCCGGGGATAGGCGCCCGAGGCGATCGTGCCCGTGGTGCCGAGTACGCCGATTTTCGGGGGCACGGGCCCCGGCGCTAGACTCTCAATTGCGGCCAGGGCCGCGCGCGCGCCCGGCTCGATCACGCCGAGCACGGGCAGATCGAGCTCCGCGCGCAAAATCTCGATCGCCACCGCGCTCACGGTATTGCACGCGACGACCAACCCCTTCACGCCGCGCTCGATCAAGAGCTGCGCGCAGCCGCGCGCATAGCGCACGACCGTCTGAGCCGAGCGGGTGCCATAGGGGACGCGCGCCGTATCGCCGAGGTAAACGATGCGTTCACTCGGCAGCGCCTGGAGCAAGGCTCGCACAACCGTCAGGCCACCCAGGCCTGAATCGAACACGCCGAGAGGCGCGTCTGCCGCGCCGGACATTGGGCTCAGACGTCCTCGATGCGCAGGATGCGCGGAGCGCCTTTCAGGAATTTCTGCGCCGAGATGACTTGCACCGCGCGGCGCACCGAGCCCTCTTTGCAAAGGTGCGTGATGATGCACACGGGCACCGAGTCGTCCGCGTTGATGGCCCGCCCCTCCTGCACCATCTGTCCAATGCTGACGCCCTCGCCACCCAGGGCGGAGGCGATCTGACCGAGCACGCCGGGGTGATCACCCACCTCGAAGCGGAGGTAATAGCGCGTCTCGACTTGCTCCATCGGCAATACGGCGCGCTCCTTGAGCTGAATACCGCGCGTCGCCAGGCCTGGTTGGCCTTCCAGCCGCGAGCGGGCGACGTCGACGATATCGGCGACCACGCTGACCGCGGTCGGCATGTCGCCCGCGCCGCGCCCGACCAGCAAGCACGGTCCGAGCGCGCGGCCCTCGACGAAGACGCCGTTGAGCACGCCGTCCACGTTCGCCAGCACGCTATTTTTGCGCACCAACGCCGGGTGCACGCGGAGCTCGACACACTCGCCGCGATCGTAGCCGATGCCGAGATGCTTGAGCGTGAAGCCGAAGCGATCGGCGAACTTGAAGTCTATCTCCTCGATGCCGCGAATGCCCTCGACCATGAAATCCGCGCCGTCGACGCTGACCCCAAACGCCAGCATGCTCATTACCACGAGCTTTTGGGCCGCGTCGTGCCCGTCGACGTCGAGGGTCGGATCCGCCTCGGCGTAACCTAGCTTCTGCGCTTCTGCCAGGGCGGTCGAAAAGCTCAAGCCTTCGCGCATGCGCGTCAAAATGTAGTTGCAAGTGCCGTTCAGGATCGCGTGCACGCTTTCGACCGTGTCGCTCGAGAGCGCCTCGCGCAGCGTGCGGATGATCGGAATGCCGCCGGCGACCGACGCCTCGAACGCAAGATCCACGCGTCGCTCGATGGCGCGTTCGACCAACGCGGGGCCGTGTTTCGCGATCAAGAGCTTGTTGGCGGTGACCACGGCTTTGCCCGCGCCGAGTGCGCGGTCGATGTACGTGCGCGCCGGCTCCTCGCCGCCCATGACCTCGACCACCAGATCCACGCGTGGATCGCCGAAGATGACCTCGGGGTCCGTGGTGAGCCACTCTTTCTTGCACTCGGCGACGCGCTGCTTGCTCAGGCTCTTCACGAGCACGTGCGTGACCTCGAGCTCCACACCCACGCGCGAGGCTAGGAAACTGCGATTTTCTTCGAGCAGGCGTAACACGCCGCCGCCCACGGTCCCGCAGCCGAGCAGGCCGATGCGCACGGGTGATTTGTCACGTTCAGAGGTCACGATGGTCTCCAGTTCTAGACAGGCGGCCTGCACAGTCGCAAAGGACTATCCGCTCGGTCAAGGGGTCTGCCGGAGAGACCGGCTCAACCGGGCGAAGTGGCGGAGACCGGCGGCTCGACGCTCAGGTTCGGCTCGCCGATCACGACGGATTCGAGCCACGTGAGGCGTGGGCGTATGTGAGCGATCACGCTGCGCTGTGGAGCGCTCTGCATCTCGTTTTCCCAGCTGCGAATGCGCGGGCGACCCGCATTGGCCGCCAGCGCGATGGGCATACCCGTGACCGGGTCCGAGTCGACCACGTAAAACGAGTGATAGTGCAGCTTGCCGTCCGCGCGCAGACCGAAGATCACGACGATGTCGAACTCGTGAAAAGCGTCACGACGGGCGTACAGGTTTTTGAAGAACGCGTCGTGATTCCAAAAAGGAATGCGCGCCTCGCCCTCGAACTCCTGCACCTCGAACCATTCTGGGTGATTGCGCGTAAACTCGATGAACTGCTCGACACTGCGCCGGTTGTCGAGCCCGAACTGATCGAAATCCAGACGACCCGGCGAGCGCTCTCGCTTG
>DASYCR010000077.1:0-4166 GCA_036500095.1 Polyangiaceae bacterium | reverse complement strand
TGACGTCGACGAGGCCGCGGACGGCGCACAGGGGCGCGACCTCGGCGCGGCTGGTGCCTATGACGTCGTGATTACCGATCTGCGTATGGGTGAGTATGACGGCATCGAGGTGCTGCGCGCGGTGAAGGAAGCGCAACCGATGACCGAAGTGATCGTCATGACCGCGTACGGCACGATCGAAAGCGCGGTCGAAGCCATGCGCGTGGGCGCGTTCGATTACATTCAGAAGCCTTTCAGCGAGCAGGAGTTGATCGTCAAGGTCGGCAAGGCGTTCGAGAGCAGACGGCTACAAGGGCAAGTTCAGCTTTTTGCTCAGGAGTTCAAGTCGCGTTATCACCTCGAGAACATCGTGGGTCGCTCGCAATCGATCCGCGACGTGCTCACGCGAGTCGTCAAGATCGCGCCGACCGACGCGATCGTGCTGATCACGGGCGAGAGCGGGACCGGCAAAGAACTCATCGCGCGCGCCGTACATGCCAACAGCAAGCGCGCACAACGGCCGTTCGTCACCGTCAATTGCGCGGCGATCAGCGAAACCTTGCTCGAGAGCGAGCTGTTTGGTCATGCGTGCGGGGCCTTCACGGGCGTGGTTTCCGCGCGCAAGGGCTTGTTCGAAGAGGCGGACGGCGG
Organism: Polyangiaceae bacterium; assembly: GCA_036500095.1. Lineage (GTDB taxonomy): Bacteria > Myxococcota_A > Polyangia > Polyangiales > Polyangiaceae > PMG-095. The sequence goes on along the minus strand of DASYCR010000077.1, from coordinate 3,536 downwards.
GACTTTCTTCTTCGACGAAATCGCGGAGACGACGCCGAGCTTTCAGGCAAAGCTGCTGCGCGCGATTCAAGAGGGTGAGGTGCGCCGCGTCGGCGAAAATAAGCCGACCAAGATCGACATTCGCGTGGTCGCGGCGACGAACGTCGACTTGGCCCAAGCCGTCAGCGAGCGCCGCTTTCGGCAAGATCTGTACTACCGGCTGAACGTTGCGCGCTTTCACTTGCCGCCGCTGCGCGAGCGCCGCGAGGATATTCCACAGCTCGTCGAGTTCTTCTTGGACAAGTACAACAAGAAGATGAACTCGCGCGCGCGCTTGGCGGAGGGCGTGATGGAGAAGCTCATCGACTACGATTGTCCGGGTAACGTGCGAGAGCTCGAGAACCTGGTCGAGCAGTCGGTCGCGCTGTGTAGCGGCGGGGTCATCACCTCGGACGATATGTTGCCGGAAGCGCCGCGCAAGAGCTCCGGAGCTCAAGGCAAGACGCTCGCCGACATCGTCGACGAAGCCGAGCGGCAAGCGCTCGAGGCGGCGTTGCGCGCTACGGACGGCAATCGCGAGCGCGCGGCGGAGGCCCTCGAAATTAGCCCGACCACGCTCTGGCGCAAGATGACTCGTCTCGGGGTCACGTACGAGAACCGGTGAAAGTCGCTGCACTCGACTACGAGCTGCCCGAGCGACTGATCGCGAGCGAGCCGTGCGCCGCTCGGGACGGCGCACGTTTGATGGTGCTACGGCGCAGTGAGGTCGAACATCGTCAGGTGCGTGAGTTCGCGGAGCTCGTGCCCTCAAACGCGCTCTTGATCGTGAACGACACGCGCGTCCGTCGGGCGCGCGTGCTCGGGACGAAGCGAGAGAGCGGTGGCCGTGTCGAATTGCTGTTTCTGGACCGGCTCGAGCCCGGCCCGGACGGCCGCGAGCGCTGGCAGGCGATAGCGAAGTCGAGCAAGCCGCTGCGCGCGGGAGCGGTCATTGATTGCGCATTCATGCAGGCGGAAATCGAGGAGAGGCGTGCGGATGGCACAGTGGTCACCCGGTTGAACGTCGCGGACGGCGGCGACATCGAGGCAGCGTTCGAGCGTCATGGACGCATGCCCATTCCGCCCTATCTCGGCCGATCCGACGTCGCGCTCGACGCGGAACGCTACCAAACCGTGTTCGCTCGGCGCACGGCGTCCGCAGCGGCACCGACGGCCGGCTTACATTTGAGCGCGAGCTTGTTGGCGCGCCTCGAGCAGCGCGGCGTCGCGCTCGGAAAACTGGAGCTCGAAATCGGCTTGGGCACATTTCGTCCAGTGACGAGCGAAGAGCTGGACGATCACGTCATGCACAGCGAGCGCTTCGAGATCAGCGCGGAGCTCGCGCAGGCGGTCGCAAGCGCTCGCGCACGCGGCGGGCCCGTCGTGGCAGTCGGCACCACCGTGGTCCGGGCGCTCGAAAGTGCGGCAGATCCCGAACGCGCGGGTCATGTGCGTGCCATGAAAGCCGAGACACGCCTGCTGATCCAGCCAGGCTATCGGTTTTCGGTGGTCGACGCGCTCTTGACGAATTTTCACGTTCCGCGCAGCACGTTGCTCGCGTTGGTCGCGGCATTTGCCGGGCGCGATGAGGTGCTCGCCGCGTATCGCTGGGCCGTGCTCGACGAATACCGGTTCTTCTCTTACGGCGATGCCATGTGGATCCCCGAGCGGAGGTACTCGTGATTTCCTTTGGCGTGCAAGCTCGCGCAGGCAACGCGCGCGCGGGGCGGCTCGTGACACCGCACGGCGAGGTCGACACGCCGGCCTTCATGCCCGTGGGAACGCAGGCCTCCGTGAAAGCATTGTCGTCGGCGGATGTGGCCGACAGCGGCGCGCGCATGCAGATTATGAACACGTATCACCTCTGGCTTCGTCCCGGGCCGGAGCTGATCGCCGAACGCGGAGGACTACACGGCTTTGCACGTTGGCCACACGCGATCGTCACAGATTCGGGTGGTTTTCAGGCATTTTCGCTAGCCGCGCGCTGTCGCATGAGCGAGCAAGGTTTCGAGTTTGCCTCCCACCTCGATGGCGCGAAGCTCTTGCTGTCGCCCGAGCAAGCGATGCGCGTACAAGCCTTACTCGGCTCGGACATTGCGATGCAACTCGACGTCTGTGCGCCGAGCGGCGTCGCGCGGGACGAGTTGCGAGCCGCCGTCCAACGCACGACGCGTTGGGCAGAGCGTTGCTTGGCGGCGCGAGATCCCAAACAAGCGGTATTTGGCATCGTGCAAGGAGGTACGGACGTCGAGTTGCGCCTCGAACACGTCGAGGCGTTGAACGCGCTGCCGCTCGATGGGCTCGCCCTGGGTGGCTTCAGCGTGGGTGAGCCGATCGCAGACATGTATCGTGCGCTCGCGTCCGTCGTTCCAGCGCTCGACGCAGCCCGTCCTCGCTATTTGATGGGCGTAGGTACGCCGAGCGATTTGCTCACCGGCATTGGTCACGGCGTGGACATGTTCGATTGCGTGATTCCGACGCGCAACGCTCGAAACGGCCAGCTATTTACGGATCAGGGCAAGCTCGTGATCAAGAACGCACGCTACCGGGCCGACCCGCGACCGCTCGAAATGGACTGCGTGTGCGCCGCCTGCGCCGGTGGCTACTCGCGAGCGTATCTGCGCCATCTGTATTTGGCCGGCGAGATACTCGTGCTCCGCCTGCTCAGTCACCACAACCTGCACTTTTACGCGCGGCTGATGCGAGCCGCGCGGCAGGCCATCGTCGCGGGTGTATTCGACGCCTGGGCCGCTGAGCGGCTCGGCGTGCTTGGCTCGGGCGTCCCCGATGCGCCGGACGAAAACCCGGGCTAGCTCAGTCACGCGTGACGCTTCGGACTCTGCTATGTTGCGCGATAGGGAATCGCCGCCGTTTTCATGAGCGAAAAGAAGCAGATCGGCAAAATCCTGCTCCGGCAGCGAGCGCTCACGCCCGAGCAACTCGAGCGGGCGCTCGCCGATCAAAAGTCGGGGCGGCTGGCATCGCGTCTGGCGGCGGACGGGACCATCAGCGACGTGGCAGCGCTCAAGGCGTTGAGTGAGCAGCACGGCATTCCGGGCATCGATCTCGGTCAGCTCTGTCTAACGCTCGAGGACCTCGACGTCTTGCCGCGCGAGATCGCCGAGAAGCACTTGATCTTGCCGGTGCTCGTGCAAGGGGATCGCCTGTTCGTCGCGATGGCCAACCCGCGTGAGCGCAAGGTGCTCGACGAGCTCGAGTTCGTGACCGGCAAGAAGGTGTATCCGTACGTCGCGCTGGACGGCCCGCTCGCTCAAGTCATCGAGAGCGCCTACGCTCGAAAAACTCGCGGCGAGAGCTATTTCGTCGGACCAAACTGTCCCGCGGAGACGCTGCGAAAACTGAACATCGACGCGGACGGCGCGCCGCTCACGGAGGCGGATTCAGAATTGAGCAGCGAGTTTGGGGCGACGTTTGCGCCCGTGTCGGTGCGGCCGCTCGACGCTCCAGGCGTCGTCGTCGATGACGCGGCCAACGAGATCTCGGCCGAGGACATCGAG
>DASYCR010000076.1:0-7146 GCA_036500095.1 Polyangiaceae bacterium | reverse complement strand
ACCGTCGTGACACGACGCATTGGCCGCCTTGCAAGAGGTGCCGTTGTCGACGACCTCTGGCACACCGCAGACCCCGGTAGCGCCTTTCAGGATGCAGATGCTGCCGGAGACGGTGTCGCAATCAGTGGTCGCGCTGCAGCTGTCGCCGTCGGCACTGGGTCCCTTGATCAACTGGGCACAGGGCGCCGCGAGCTCGTGCACGACGAGGGCCTCTTCGCTGGTGAGCTCTGCGTCGGCGTACGCCGTGCCGACCGCGTCCAAACACTCTTGGGCGTGGGTCACGCCGTAGCGGCTCGCCGGGATCATGTTGTTGCAGAATTGCTCCTGGCTATCTTCGCAGGCAGCGCGCAGCGAGTCGGTGGCCGCCGCTGCGCCGGCGCACTGCTTGACCACAAGGTCGTTGCAGGCCTTACCGGCCCAGGCGTGGCAAAATCCGTCGCTGGTCGCGAGCGGGTTCGGCGGCGGCGTATCGCCGGACACTTTGTTCGAGCAGCCGAGTAGGGAACCCAACAAAACCAACGAAACCAAGCGCAGACTCATGTCGAGACCATACACTCCCGAGCCGCGCAGCCGAAGTCTTTGGCATTTGGCGTAAGCTCGCAGCTCGATGCGCGCGCAGAAGCAAGCCGGAAAGGAAATTCCGTCTCGGCTGCAAGCTCTGATTGCCTGGTTGATGGCCTTGGTCGCCGTCGTCGCGAGCGAGCTCGTGGTGAGCGTGGTGGCTGCGCTGCTCGCGCTGCACTCGGGTCTTTCGCTGGAGAGGGCGATCGCGCTGATCAGCGATCCCCACGGCTCGCCGCTCTACTCGAGCACCCCGTGGATCCTGAGCCTCACCGTCGCCAACGAGCTGGCGCTCGCTTTCACGCTGCTGATCTGGGTCGCGCGCAATCGACCGCACATTGGCCACGTGTTGCCCATCGGTCGGCCTACGCTGCGCATCGTGTTCGGCGGGCTCTTGATCGTGTTCGGTTTCGGGCCGCTCGCCGAGTTCGCCGGAGAGCTCGTGTACCGCCGCGTGCTGCCGGATCTCACGGCCGAGCGCATGGTGCTGCAAATCTCGCGCGATGCGTCGCCGGGCGAGCTCCTTTTGGTGCTGTGCGTTTGCGCGCTCTTGCCGGCTTTGGTGGAAGAGGCGATGTTTCGCGGACTCATCACGCGCGCGTTCGAGCGCGGTTCACACCGGGTGATGGTGCTCGTGCCGAGCGTGTTGTTCGCGCTCTCCCATCTGGAGCCGACGCAGGTCGCCGGCACGTTCGTACTCGGTATCGCGTTTGGTCTGGTGCGCTTGTACGGCGGGTCCTTGATCCCGTGCATGATCGCTCACGCGGCTTACAATGCCTCGGTGATCCTGGCGGAGCGCTTCATCGGACCTGGCGAGCACGTCCTCTACTACGGTCGCGTCGGGATCGGTCTGGGCGTCGCCGCGCTCGGGACGCTGTTGATGGTGAGCTCTCCCGGGCAGCTCTTGGCCGTCCTGCCGCGGAGGCACAACTAGCCTTGGCGTTCACGCGTCGTGATTGCTTGGTGTTGTTTGCCGGGAGCTTGTGCGCGACGCGAGCCTGGGCAGGCGAGACCTCGGTTCAAGATTCGTCACCCTTCGAGCGTGTCGAACTCGCGTTCGACGGAAAACGCTTCGGCCGCCGCTGTTTCGCGTTCGTGCCGAGGCGCCGGGCAAAGGATCGCAAGCTACGCGCGCTCTTGCTCTTTCACGGCCTCGGCGAGACGGAAAGCGAAGCGCTCGGCATCCGTGCCTATAGCGAACGCTACGGCTTGCTCGACGCGTACGCCCGGCTATTGTCACCACCCGTTGCGCGGACGATGCCCAACCAGTCGTATCTGAGCGACGAGCGCATCCAGCAGATCAACCGCGAGCTTACCGCGTCGCCAATCGGCGATCTGGCGCTGATCTGTCCGTTTACACCGAATCCCTATAAAGAGGCGAATAGCGCGCCCGTGCTCGACGCGTATGCCGCGTTCATCGAGCACACCTTGAGGCCGGCGGCGTTCGCGCAACTCCCGCTCTGTGAGCAGCCGGCCGCCTGGGGCGTCGCGGGCGTCTCGCTCGGCGGCTATGTCTCGCTCGAGATTTTTTTGCGTCGCCCCGAGCTCTTCGGCGCCGTGGGCAGCACGCAAGGCGCGTTCGGGGTGCAGCTCGCCGAAATCTATGCTCGCCGCATCGAGGCCGCGGTTTTGCGCGTCGGAGCGCGAAAATTCCAGCTCAGCACGTCGAGCTACGATCCGTTCCGCCAAAGCAGCGAACGCTTGGCCGCGTTGATCGAGCAGCGGGGCATGCCGGTGACCCTCAGCCTGGCTCCGGGGCCGCACGATCAGCGCTGGCTGCGCGAGGTCGGTTGTCTCGAAATGCTGCTCTTTAACGATCGCGCGCTCAGTTGCTGACGAGTCGAGGCTAAGCTTGGCTTCGTGCTCGGGCGAGTGACGCGCAGAGTTTTGGGCAGTGCCGCCGCAGCGGTGGATCGCGCCGCTGCTGCAGCCGTGCAGGCACGCAACGCGCGCCGCATGTCGGTTCCACCGATCGCGACCGATCGGAATCGCGCGAAGGTGCTGGAACAAATGACGCTGCTCTACCCGAGCACGCTGGGCGACGACTTCTTCTTACCCGTAACCAAAATCGCGCCCGCTGAGCGGCCCGCGCCGAGCGCGCTCGGTTATGACGAGGCGGTAGATCTTAGCTGGGCGAGCCTGTACGAGCCATACATCGAGGGCATGCGCGAGCGCTATCTGCGCACTGTCGAAAACCAGGCGGCGTCGGTGCGATTTTTTCGTGCGCGCGCGCCGCGACCCGTCGCGATCCTGATCCACGGCTATCTGGCGGGCAGCTTCAACTTCGAGCAGCGCGTCTGGCCGCTCGCGCGCTTGTTGCAGGGCGGCTTCGACGTGGCGCTCTTCACGTTGCCGTTTCACGCGCTGCGCGCCGATCCCAAGCACGAGGGCCGTCCGCAATTTCCCAGCAACGATCCGCGCTTCAGCAACGAAGGCTTTCGCCAAGTTATCGGTGATCTGCGAAATTTCGTGCACTGGCTCAGGGCGCGCGGGCACAGCGACGTGGGGTTAATGGGTATGAGCCTCGGTGGCTACACGGCTGCGCTGACCGCGACGGTCGAGCCGTCGCTCGCCTTCCTGGTGCCGATCATTCCGCTCGCTTCGCTGCCGGACTTTGCGCTCGAACACGGTGAATTGAACGCGGACCCCGAGGTCGCCGCGCGGGAGCACGCCTTGCTCGAGGCCGTGTATCGCGTGGTGAGTCCGCTCTATCGCGCGCCACGCATCGCACCGGCGCGTACGTTGGTGGTGGGCGCGAAAGCCGATCGCATTACGCCGGTTGCGCACGCGCGGCGTTTGGCCTCGCATTTCGGCGCGCCGCTGATCTCCTGGCACGGCGGGCACTTGTTGCAGTTTGGTCGCGCGGCGTGCTTTGAGCGCGTCGAAGCGTTTCTGCACGAGCTCGGGTTTCGCGGGCCATGAGCGCGCGCTCGCTGGACTTGCAGAGTGAGTTTCCCGTCTCGGTCTCGGCGCTGGCCGGCTGGCACGCCCAGCCAAGTGCGGCCGAGCGCCTGAATCCGCCGTGGCTTTCGCTCGAGACGGTTTCACGCACGGCGAACGCTGACTCCGCCGAGCTCGCGTGGCGCGTGCCGTTCGGGCCTTTTCGAGTGCCCGTGACGCTGACGCAGTCCTATTCGGCGAGTCCACGAGGGGCCACGCTGCACGAACGGATAGCGTATGGGTTGCCGTTCGGCGCGCTCGGCGGAGCGGCGATGCGTCGCCGGCTCGCGCGGCTATTTCGCTACCGGCATCAACTGGCGCTTGCTGATCTGGAACGCGGCGCGCACGTGGGCTCGGGGCGCACGCTGCGCGTGCTGGTCAGTGGAGCCACCGGCCTGGTCGGCCGACAACTGTCGCTGTTTCTCGAAGCAGGCGGTCATCAAGTCGTGCGTCTGGTGCGGCGCGCCGCTGAAGGGCCCGCGGAGATCCGCTGGGATCCTGCCTGCGGTGAAATCGAGCAAGAAAAATTGACGCGCTTCGACGCGATCGTTCACTTGGCGGGGGAAAACGTGGCCAGCCACCGCTGGTCCGCCGCGCAAAAACGCCGCATCGAGGAGAGCCGTGTGCTCGGGACACGCAGCCTGTGCCGAGCGCTGGCGGCTCTCACCGAACCTCCCAAGGTCGCGATCTGCGCGTCCGCGATTGGATTTTATGGTGAGACCGGCGACGAAACACGGGACGAAGCGAGCGAGGGGGGCAGCGGCTTCTTGGCGGACGTGTGCCGAAAATGGGAAGCGGAGAGCGAAGTGCTCGCGGAACGCGGTGTACGCGTTGTGCGGGCGCGCATCGGCGTGGTCGTGGCGCGCAAGAGCGGTGCTATCGAGAAAATGCTCTTGCCCTTCTCGCTCGGTCTGGGCGGTCGCCTCGCGTCCGGACGCCAGTACGTGAGCTGGATCTCACTCGACGACCTGGTCGGGCTCCTGCATTTTGCCTTGTTCGACGATGGACTCGAAGGCGCGCTCAACTGTGTGGCTCCGCAAGCGGTGACCAACGCCGAGATGACGCGCACGCTCGCGCGCATGCTCGCGCGCCCGGCGCTGCTCGTCGTGCCCGCGTTCGCTCTCAAGCTATTGTACGGGGAATTCGCGGAAGAGGCGCTCAAGAGCCAGCGCATAGCGCCGGCCAAGGCGCTCGCCCGAAACTTCCGGTTCCGTCAGCCAACGCTTGTGCAGGCGCTCGCTTTCGAGCTCGGGCTCGACGCGGAGCTCGCGTTGGGCTGACCCGCGGCGCGTCCACGACGGCCGCGCGGCGAGGGCGGAGCTCATGCCGTCAGTGCGCGCGCGCGCAACGTGGACTGTCGAGCACGACCGTGACACCCTGGTTACTCGGCACCAGCGCGTTCCAAAGTTCCGTGATAGCGCGCTCACCCGTAAACAGATCCACGTGGTTGCCCTTGACCCGCACGCCGCGGTCTTGGGCGATGAAGCAGCCATCGTGCTGGGTGCGGCCGTCGCGGGTGCGGGGCGCGCCGTCGAACTCCGGAATATAGATGGCGGTCTCGAGCGGGATGACATCGGTGTCCACCGCCACGGTCAGCTCGGGCGTGATCGCGTGACCCGTGGCTCCACGACCCCAGGGAAAACTCTTGGCGTCCAGCTCGTCGAAGCAGATGCGCTGCTGTGTACGCGGGCAAACGGCCGCGCAATCGCAGTCGCGCTTGGCGAAGCTGACGGTCGAACCGCTACTCAGGATGCCGCTGCCCTGCACGCAAACGGCCTCGTAAAAGCCGCTCGCCACCTCCTTGATGGTCTTGCAATTCGAGTTCTTGAGGGCGATTGCATCGCCGTGAAAGTCCGACTCACTCGGAAAATCGTAGTAGGTATTGCGGAACGTGCCGAGCACGCGCCCGCTCAGAGGTTGGCCACGGGGCGCTCTGCCCGAGTCCGGCGTGATCGGCTCTTCCTCGATCACGCGCTCTTCGACGCCGAGTCGCTTGGTGTGCGCGCCCGGCTCTGGCGGAGGTGGCGCAACGCGACTCGGGACCGGCCGATCTCCCCAGGCCACATCGGAGTCGGAAATCGGCTCTGCCATCCAGGTAGAACCCGCGGTGGCGCACGCGCCGAGTAAGCAACAAAACCCCAAGAGGGTGCCGGTCGCGCGACGCGCGTTCACGCAGGATCCTTGCCGGAGCGCTCGGGCGCCGCCGCGAAGCCCGCGGGGTCGCACTCGTCCGGGCCGGCCGCGGTGACGACCGCGCGGAGCGCCTCCGTGTGCCGAACCCAGTGCGCGATCACACTTGGCGGCGCATGCTCCGCGGCGAGCGTTTCCTTCAGAATCTGGAGCCTGCGCATGAACTCGCCACCCTTGATCCGGTGCGGTCGATGAGCCTCAGCGAGCGGGCGCCCGGAGTACACCACGTCCGCGCCGAGATGCGCGGCCGCGAACTCGTATTCTTTCGCCTTGACGCGCTCGCGATCAGCCGCGCGAAACAAGTAGCCGATCATCACGTCGTCGAAGACCCGATCGACGAAGCGATCGACGATGCGCCGCAGCACGGGTTCGCCACCCAGCGTGTCGAACAGGGACGGCTCCGTCATCGCGAGGTTTGTCTAGCGCGATTCAGCGGGCCGGTCACGCGCCCGCGCCGCGTTCAGTTCGCGCTTTGCAGGCGCTTGAGTCGGCGCGCCGCGACGGCGTTTGCCGGATCGAGTTGCAGCGCCTCGTGCCACTCGACCTCCGCGGCCTGCTTGTCTTTCTGCTGAAACAAGATGTCGCCAAGAATCACGCGCGCCGTGGGATCGCGCGGGGCGACGGAAACCGCGTGATTCGCCCAGCGCAGGGCGGAGGCCGTGTCGCCGAGTTTGAGCAGCGCGTTGGCGAGCCCGTTGCTGCCGACGACGCTGTCCGGGTCCAGCACGACTGCGCGGCGGTAGTAGCGTTCCGCGCGCGCGAAATCGAGTCGTCTGATCGAGGCGTCCGCTTCGTGCACGCTGCTGAATGCCAGGTTCTTGGCTTGGTCGGGCGTGCTGCCGTCGAGGTGTGAGGAGGCGAACCAGGCTTTCTTTGCCCCCTCGAAGTCGCCCACGCGAGCGAGGCCGTCGGCGAGCGCCTCCTCCGCGCGTACGCTGTTCGGGTCGAGCGCGAGGCTCTTGGTCGCCCAATCGACGGCTCCCGCGCCGTCTCGGCGCAAGAGCAACAAGTGCGAGAGCTCCAGCGGAATGGCGGGGTTCTTTTGATCCCAGCGGGCAGCTTTACACAGCGAACGCTGCGCGCCGTCGATGTCGCCTTGCACGAGCGAGCGGTTGGCGTTCTTCATTTCCACGTATGCAGAGCCCGGATATTCCCCCTGGTCGACGCGGGTGGTGCCGAACAGGGACTCACAGCTTGGCGCGTGCAGACCGGTCTCGTCCAAAATAGGTGGCGTGGAAGCATGAGCGGGAACAGCCGATGCCGATGCAATGGCAGGCGCCGGGGCGGTCGGCGCAACGGTCGGTGTCGAGGCGGGCGGCGCTGCCAGGGTCGGGGCCGCTGCGAGGGCTGGGGCAGGCGTGGTCGCGGCGATGGGAACGGGAGCCGCATCAGAAGATTTGGGTTTGTGAGAGAGCGCGCTGTACGCCAGGACGAGCAGTAAGCCTTGCAAGGCGG
>DASYCR010000075.1:0-9200 GCA_036500095.1 Polyangiaceae bacterium | reverse complement strand
TTGACCTCGGCGCGCAAGGCGGGCACGGCCAAGCCGTGCGCCAAGAGCAGATGGTGCGCGCACAGCAGCGCTTCGCTCAAATCGCGGTGGCCTGGCGCAAACAGCCCAGTTTCATAGCCGAGAAACGCCTGACACCACGGCTCGTTGTGCGTGAGCCAGAGCGCGACGCGATCACCGAGGCGCTTGGCCATCAGCTCGGCGTACTCGACGAACGCGCCCACGCTCGAGCGCTCGAGCCAGCCGCCTGCGAGCGCGTCCGGGAAATCCCAGTGATAGAGCGTCGCGCAAGGCGCGATGCCGCGCGCGCAAAGAGCGTCGACCAATCGATCGTAGAAGTCCAAACCGCGCTCGTTGACCGCGCCCCGACCACTCGGCAAGACACGCGGCCAACAGATGCTGAAGCGGTACGCGTTGACGCCGAGCCAGGCCATGAGCTCGACGTCCTCCGGCATGCGATGATAGTGGTCGCACGCGACGTCGCCGGTGTGGCCCCCCTTCACTTTGCCGGGCAGGTGCGCAAAGCGATCCCAAATGCTCGGGCCGCGTCCGTCTTCACGGACCGCGCCTTCGATCTGGTACGAAGAGGTCGCGACTCCGAAGAGAAAATCTTTGCCGAAGTCGCTGCGGGTCGGTTCCATCGCGTAGGAGAGCGGAAAAGCGCTTCGCACAATGGGGGAAGTCGCTGCCGATGACAAGCGATGGATCGCGGGCGGCTCGCCTGAGACGGCGGAGCCGCCCGTTGGTAAATTCTCCGACCCGCGCCGGAGTAGCGCGAGACCTAGCGAGCCTGACGACGGCGACCCACGAGCATCGCGCCGAGACCGACGAGCATAGCGGCCGCGCCGCCCATGCCTTCATTGCTGCGACCAGGCGCAACGGCGCAGCCCACCGTAGCGCTGCCCGACGCTTCGGCTTCGCAGGTGTTGCCGCTGCAGTTCGCGGACGCCATGCCGTTCGTGGTCACGTGGATCGTCGGAAAGAGCGCTTCGATCGCGGCTTCACAGCTGGCGAGGTTGCCGTTCGTGTCCACGTAGTTACCGTTGCAGAATAGGGCGCCTTGCGGTTGGGTGCATTCCACCATGCAGCCACCGCTCAACATCGATTCGCACGTTGCATAGGCACTCGGGGGCGTGCACGAGATCTGACAGCCTACGTTGGCCTGAGCGTCGCAAGAGCCGGAACAGCGTGCGTTGCATTTGGCTGCGCAATCGACGCTGCCCTTCGTGCCCATGCAGCTTGCGTCGCACTTTGCCGAGAACTCTGCCTTGCAGGTTCCCTCACATTGGCTCTGGTTCGCGTTCGAGGCGCATTGGCCGGAACACATGGCGTCACCGTCCGCCTTGCAGTCTGCGCTGCAGTCGTAGCTCGGCGGATCTCCAGTGCAAGTAGCCATGCAGGTTCCACTGCAATCCGTGGTGCAGCTCAGGCTCGCCGAGGCGTTGCACATGCCCTGGCAACCGCCCTCGAGCTGCGCGCTGCAGGAGGCCTCGAAGCTCAACTGCTGGCAAGCCGCCGTGCAGCCGCCGCTCGTTTTGACGTCGCACATCGCGCTGGCTTCCACGTCGATATTGCCGCAGGCGCCGATACCCGCATGCGCCGGAGCCGCGATGAACAGCGACGCCACGAGCATTCCGAAACTAAGCGATGCGAAGACCAAGGTTTTTTTCATTGGGTTCCCTTCCAAACAAGCGCCGACGCTCGCGCGCCGGACCAAGACTATACCTCGATTGTACGACGAGGTCCGGTCGAGCTTCCTTCAGTCGCGGCGCGCGTCGGTCGGCGGGTCGGCGAGAGCTCGGAAAAAACTAGGACTTATGGCGGCCTGGCGCGACCGAATTGGGACCGTAGAAGATGCCGTTTTGCTTCGCCATCTCGACCAGGACCGGCGCGGGCGCGAAGCGCGCGCCGAACTCGGCCGCGTAGCCCTCCAGCCGACGAGCGATCTCGCTCGCACCCACGACGTCGACGTAGTGAAACGGCCCACCTCGGAAAGGTGGAAAGCCGAGCCCGAAGATCGCGCCCACGTCGCCGTCACGCGCGCTGCGCAAGATGCCCTCACCGAAGCAGTGCGCGGCCTCGTTGATCATCGACAGCGCGCAGCGCTGCGCGATCTCGTTCTCGGGCGTGTCGGCGTTCGGCTGGATGCTGAGCAGGGAGTACACCGTGCGATCGACGACTTTTTCGCCTTTTTTGGAGCCGCCTGCGGCGCCGTACACGTAAAAGCCCCGCTGATTCTTCTTGCCGAAGCGCTGATCCTTGAGGAGCACGTCCACGCTCGGCGGTGGTACCATGCGCGCGCCGAACGCCTCGTGCAGCACGTGGCCGACCTTGGCTCCGACGTCGATGCCGACTTCATCGAGCAGCGTGATCGGACCGACCGGGAAACCCCACTTGACGAGCGCGCGGTCGATCTTCTCGACGGCGACGCCCTCCGCGATCAAGAACGACGCCTCGTTCATGTACGGGCCGAGGATGCGCGACGTGTAAAAGCCCGCGCCGTCGTTGACGACGATCACCGTCTTGCCCTGGCGCTTGCCGAGCTCGACGCACGTGGCCGTGACCCACTGCGCGGTCAACGGCGTGACGATGATCTCGAGCAGCGGCATTTTGTGCACGGGGGAGAAGTAGTGCATGCCGATCACCTGCTCCGGCCGGCGCGCGCCCTCCGCGATCCGTGCGATCGGCAGTGACGAGGTGTTCGACGCGAAGATGGCGTTCTTGCCCGTGTGCGCCTCGACCTCGGCCAGCACCTTGCGCTTCACGCCAATGTCCTCGAAAACGGCTTCGATCACCACGTCCAGACCGTCGAAGCCGCTGTAGTCCGTGCTGGCCGTGATGCGCGCCATCTGCACGTCGCGCTCGGTGGGCGCGAGCCGACGGGACTTGACGCGCTCTTCGAGGATGTCGCGCGCGTACTTGAGGCCGCGGCCGAGAGACGGCTCGTCGCGATCCTTGAGCCGCACGAGCAGCTTGGCCTGGCTGGCCGTGACGTACGCGATGCCGGCGCCCATCAAGCCGGCGCCGAGCATGCCGACGCGCTTCACAGGGCGCGGCTCGACGCCCGGGGCGTCGTGACCGCGATCCTTTTTGAGTTCGGTGGACGCAAAGAACACGTGCATCAGCGCGCGCGCCTCCGGGCTCACCACCAACTCACCGAATGCGTGCGATTCGATCGCCAGCCCGGCCTCGAGTCCCTTGGAGAGGCCGGCGCGCACGACTTCCAGAATCCGTTCGGCCGCCGGATAGTTGCCGTGGGTCTTGCGCAGCGTCTGCTTCTTGGCCTGCTTGAAGAGCACTCTGCGACCGAGTGGATTCTTGGCGAGCGCGGCTTCGCTGAGCGCCTTCTTGTCGAACAGCCGGCTGAGCAAGCCTCGGCGCCGAGGGGGTTCTTTCGCGCGCGCGAGCGCAACCCTCACCGCCACGTCGAGCAAGATTGACGGCGGTACGACTTCGTCGACCAGGCCCATACGCTGTGCGCGTTTTGCGTCGATCTGCTTGCCCGTGAGGATCAAATCGAGCGCAGCCTGCACGCCGACGAGCCGCGGCAAGCGCTGCGTGCCGCCCAGCGCCGGCAGCACGCCGAGCTGCACCTCGGGTAAGCCGAGCTTGGTTTTTTCGTCGCTGCTCGCGACGCGCGCGGTGCAGGCGAGCGCGACCTCGAGGCCGCCGCCCAGGCACGCGCCGTGGATGGCCGCCACCACGGGCGCGCGAAAAGTGACCACGCGCTCGAGCGCGCGCTGCCCGTTGCGCGACAGTTCCGTCGCCTGTTCCGCGCGCTCTGCGCCGAGCAGCATCTTGATGTCGGCGCCCGCGATGAAGCCGTCCGGCTTGCCCGAAGTGAGCACCACCGCGATGAGCGCGCTGTCGCGAGCGAGCTCGTCGAACACCTCCGTGAATTCGCTCGCGAAATCGGCTTGCAGCGTGTTTACGGCTTCGCCCGGCACGTCCATGCGCACGACGGCCACGCCGTCCGCGCGCTTTTCGATCGACAGCGAGCGGCTCACGCGACCTCCAGGACGATCGCGGCGCCGAGCCCGCCCGCGGCGCACGCGGTACAGAGCGCGAACTCTCCACCGCGCCGCTTGAGCTCACGCAATGTTTGAGTGATCTGCCGCGCGCCGGTCGCTGCAAACGGGTGGCCCAGCGCGATCGAGCCGCCGCATACGTTGACTCGCTCCCAGTCTATTTTGCCGAGGCGCTTGTCGCGGCCGAGCTTCTCACGCGCGAACGTGTCGCTCTCGAAGGCTTGTGTGTTGCTGAGCACCTGCGCGGCAAACGCCTCGTGCAGATCGATGAGGTCCATGTTCTTCAGCTTGAGCTCGGCGCGGTCGAGCGCGACCGGCGCGGCGTAGGCCGGTCCCATCAAGAGCTGTTCGGCCGGGTCGACCGCCGAGAACGCGTACGAGCGAATGTAGCCGAGCACGTCGAGGCCCGACGCCTTCGCCTTGCGCTCGCTCATCAGGAGCAGCGCGCTCGCGCCGTCCGTGAGCGGTGAGCTGTTGCCGGCCGTCACGCTGCCGTAGCGGCGATCGAAGACCGGCTTGAGCTTGGCGTAGGCTTCGAGCTCGGAGTCCTTGCGCACCAGGTTGTCCTCGTCGCACGCCTCGTACTTCGGCGGCACGTACACGGGCATCACTTCGTCCCGCAGGCGGCCGTCGGCCCAAGCCTGCGCGGCGAGCGTGTGGCTGCGATGCGCGAAAGCGTCTTGGTCCGCGCGCGAGATGCCGTTCTCTTTCGCCATCTTTTCGGCGCTCTCGCCCATAGTGAGACCGGTCGACAGCTCCTTCAATGCAGGCGGGATGGGCATCAGATCGGCGGCGCCGACGCCCGAAAAGGCGCGCAGCTTCTCCGGTAGAGAGCGCGCCTTGTTCGCCTTGAGAAAGGCGTCCGTAAGTCCCTTGCTGACGGCCATCGGCACGTCACTCGCGCTGTCTGCGCCGCCGGCAATGCCGCACTCGATGATGCCCAGCGCGATGGCTTGCGCGACGTTGACGGTCGCTTGGTAGCCCGTGGCACAGGCGCGCGCGACGCTGTACGCCTCGATGCTGCGCGGCATCGCCGTGCCGAGCACGATCTCGCGCGCGATGTTGGGCACGGACAGTGACGGGATCACTTGGCCGTAGACGACCTCTTCCACGTCGCTCGGCTTGATCCCGGTGCGCTGCAGGAGCTCGGCGACCACGAACTTGCCGAGGTCGAGCGCGCTCAGGCTCTTGAAGGCCGTGCCCTGCTTGGCAAAGGGCGTCCTGAGCCCGGCCACAATCGCTACGCGTCGCTCGCCATTGCTCTTCGCCATCGTCGCCAGACTTCTAGCGAGTCGCAACAAGTGGAGCAAGCGCGGGGCGCTCAGCTCGTAAACGGGCAGGGCAAACGGCTAGGGGCGAGAGATCCTGGCCTCGCGCTCGTCTTCCTCCGGCTCGGCCGAGCCGTCGACTTCGAACGCGGGCGGATGAACCGACTTCATTACGCCGCTTTCGGGGCGCGAGCTCTCGAAGCGCACACGCACGGCGACCTCCGTGCCGCGCACTTCATCGCACAAGACTCCGGCGAGCGAGAGCAAGCGATGCCGGATCTCGTCACTGGCGCGCACGTCCGCGGCGAGCACGAGCTCTCCTTGATCCCGAGCGACCATGGTCTTGAGCATGGAGGAGGCGATGCTCTTGCGTGCACTCACCGTGTCGTCCTCGGTGGAGCCGTTGCTGATCAGCAGTCCGACGTGGATGGTCTCGCCGCGCATTTCAGCCATGCGGCGGTCGACGCGGACGGCAAATTCCTCGCACGACTCTTCCGCGGATTGCGCCACGACCACGGAATTGGGGGCTCGGCGTTGATATTCGCCAAGCCACCTGGGCCAGGCCGAACCTGCTTCCAGGACGACGACGGATATCAACGCTTCGTCGTTTTGATCTTGCATCCGGTCCCTCCGCCCGAGCCTTTTGCTCGAACGCCTTCCGCTCGATGATTGAGTGTTCGAGTTCCGGGTTTCGTCCTGCATCGAGGCTTTCAACCTGGAGCGCCGGAATTCATTCCTGCGCTACGATCATCAATCACTCAATCTCGCAGCCCCGTCAAGCCTTGTGCGCGTCAGCACTTCGTCATTTTCCAGGCCGCTGATTTTTCGAGCTCGAGCGCTGCCCTGGCACGCTCAGATTTCGAATCTCAGAGCGGACGAGAGCCCCGCGTGCGACACCAAGTTTGTGTACCGAGGCGCTCTGCAGCAGGCCACACCCGAGCCATACCCGAGAAAAAATCCTACGCGCGCGCGCCGAGATGACGAGGCGATGGCATTGGTAGTGAAACGCCACAGTTTCGCGCGAAACGGAGACACGCGACCGCAAGGGTCCCGATGCCATGCGTCTGCGCCTGTAGTTCACAGCGCCTAGTCACGCACTGTGTGCTACAGGCCCCCACGCGAACCCCTCGTCGGAGTCCGTCCATCGCATAGACACGACACGATATGTTTTCAATGCATTGCGGCTGCACCGCGAGCCATTCGCAAAAAGCCCCTGGCCGCCACCTGAAGCCCGGGAACCACCGGGAAGAGTGCAAACCCTGGGGTCGCGCAGAGCCCCCGAGCCGCGTGCCTCAGGCTCAATGGTTCATATCGCGGCGTTCTTGAGGTATGAATCGGGCATGATGACGCGTGTGCCTCGTATTCGAAAATCCTGGCTGGCTTGCTCGGCAATCGCTGTGTGCCTGAGCAGCAATATCGCGAGCGCGCAGACGGACGAGCAGCGCGCAGGGGCGCGAGTCATCGCGACCGAAGGAGCCACGGCCTTCAAGGAAGGTCGTTACAAGGACGCCATGGAGCTGTTCGGCAAGGCCGAATCACTCGTCCACGCTCCGCCGCATTTGCTCTTTCTCGCCCGGTCGCACGCGAAACTCGGACAATTCGTAAAAGCGCGCGAGGCCTACCTCAAGATCTTGAAGGAGCAGCTGCCCGCCAACGCGCCCGTTGCATTCCGCGACGCTCAAACTGCCGCCGCCGACGAGGTAAAGAGCGTCGAGCCGCATATCGGCTCGCTCACCATTGCCATCACCGGTGCCGAAAACGCCAAGGACCTGACGCTGTCGCTCGACGGCGCGCCGGTGTCGTCGGTGATGGTGGGTGTTCCGCTGCCGATCGATCCAGGGACGCACCAGATCACGGCGACGGCTAGCGGATTCAAAGCCGCTCCGGTAACCGTCACGCTGAAGGACGCGGAGCGTCAGACTGCGAATCTCGCGCTTGCGCCAGACGCGAGCGCCGTGCCCGTGGCGATGCCGGGCACGCCTCCCGCTCCCGCGCCGAACACGGCAGCTGCACCTCCGCCCATGGCGCCGCCCGGAGCACCGCCGCCCGAACAGCCGAGTGCAGGTGGTCCGAGCCCCGTGCTCGCGTACGTCGCGCTCGGCGTCGGTGTCGTCGGCCTCGGAGCCGGAACGCTGTTCGCGCTGCAATCGAAGAGCAAGCGCTCCGACGCGGACTCCGCCGCGAACCAGCTCCCGACAACCTGCGGTTCACCGTGCTCGGCGGACAACCCAGCCGCGCAGCACGTCGCGTCGCTCGATGATTCCGCACGCAGCGCAAAGACCCTCGCGATCGTTGGCTACGTGGTGGGCGGTGTAGGTGTCGCAGCCGGTGTCACGCTGCTAGTGCTCGGCAAGAAACACAAAGACGAAGCTCCGGCGAGCGCTACAATTAGTCCTTGGCTTGGGCTCGGCTCGGCCGGCGTCAACGGCACGTTCTAGGCAGGAGCGGCCGAGACACTTCTGCGAGGGAGTTACCATGGCACATTCCATTCGGCTGACGCGACGGTTGCTCGAACTGACGGTCGCGCTGACGCTGACCGCCGTGGGCCTCGTGACGAGCTGCTCGAGCGTGCCCGACGAGCAGGTCGGCTCGTTCGACGAACGGGCTTCGATTGCTGGCACCCTGGGCAAAGCGGGTACGACGGGCGCCTCTTGCACGGCCAGCGGCAACGCGTGCATTTCGGGCGGCAAAGAAGGCACATGCGTAGGCACCGCGTGTTGCACGACCTGCATCGTCCTCAAAGGGACCACCGCTCTTTGCGAACCGGGCACGACCACGGGCGCGTGCGGCAGCAACCTGGGCGGCGCCCAGTGCAAGGCTTGCGTGAGCGGTGGCGACTGCCAGTCCCCCGACTGCAGCAGCGGCACGTGCCAGCAAAAGGTGTCTCCGGATCAAACCGGCTGCAGCGCGGGTCGCTGCAATCTTGGCGTCTGCTGCGCGGGTTGCGTCGATGCCAACGGCGCGTGCCAAAAGGGAACGACGCTGACGGCGTGTTCCACCACAGGTAGCCCGGGCGCCCTCTGCAATAGCTGCGACGACAACAACCCGTGCACTGACGACGCTTGCGACGCGAACAGCGGCTGCACGCACACGTTCAACGCCAACGCCACTTGCTCGGACGGCGATGCGTGCACGACCGGCGAGCGCTGTGTGACGGACGGAACCACCGTGAGCTGCGGCGGCGGCACCGCCCTCAGCTGTGACGACAACAAGGACTGTACGAAAGATAGCTGCGACCCCACGCAAGGCTGCTTGCACGACGCGCTCAACGGAACCGCCTGCTCTGACTCCGGTACGTGCGCGGCGAACACCATGTGCTCACAAGGGGTGTGCGTCGGAAACGGCGTGTCGTGTGACGACAAGAACCCGTGCACCAACGATGACTGCGCGAACGGCACCTGCCCCGCGATGCCCCACAAGGCCGAAGCGCAAGGTACGCCGTGTGTCTCCGATCTGTGCCACCAAGGCATGTGCGACAACGCCGGCAAGTGCGTGCAAGGCGCCGCGATCGACTGTGACGACGCCAACCCGTGCACCACGGATAGCTGCGACCCGGCGTCCGGCTGCGTGCATCAACCGGACGATACGCAGAGCTGCTCGGACGGCGACGCCTGTACGACCGGCGACAAGTGTACGAGTGGCGTCTGCGCGGGCAGCACCGTCGTCTGCACGGCCCTCGACGAATGCCACAAGCCGGGCACCTGCGACATGACCGCCGGCGGCTGCAGCGATCCCCGTCAAGACGACGGCTTTGCTTGCACGGGCGGCGCCTGCATGGCTGGCAAATGCGTGCTCGCGGACGGCGGCATCGTGACCAGCAGCGGCGGCGCCATAGGCAGCGGCGGGAGCACCGGCATCAGCGGCGAAGCCGGGGAAACGGCGAGCGGTGGCACGCTGGCAAGCGGCG
>DASYCR010000074.1:0-1964 GCA_036500095.1 Polyangiaceae bacterium | reverse complement strand
AACGCGGGGGGCTTGCTGACCCCGCTCGGCGACCCACCGCTGCTCGTGGGCTACATCGAGGGCGTGCCCTTTTTGTGGACACTTCGCCTGTTTCCGCTGTGGCTCCTGTACGTCGGCTCGTTCGCGGTCGCGCTGTATCTGGCCGATACGCGCGCGTACGCTCGCGAATCGGAGAGCGCGCTCAGCGCGGATCGCGCGAACGTCGAGCCGATTGGCATACGCGGTCGGCGCAACATCCTCTTTTTGCTGATGATCGTGCCCGCCGCGATGCTGCCGGCGGGGGCGCGTGAGCTGTCCATGGTGGTGATCACGCTCGGCTCGTACTTTCTCACGCCGCGCGCTTTGCACGGCGAAAACGGTTTCTCGTTCGCGCCGATGGCGGACGTCGCCATCATCTTTGCGGGGCTCTTCGTGTGTCTCGGTCCGATCGAAGCGTGGCTCGCTGGCGCGGCGCCCCACTTGCCCGTGCAACGCGGCTGGCAGCTGTTCTGGGGCTCTGGTCTGCTCTCGGCCGTGCTCGACAACGCTCCGACCTACACAGCGTTCGCCGCGCTCGCGCGCGGCTTGAGCATCGGGCAAAGCGGGCTGGTCGCGGGCATCGCACCGTTCAAGCTGGCGGCGGTGAGCGCGGGCAGCGTGGTGATGGGGGCGACCACCTATATCGGTAACGGCCCCAATTTGATGATCAAGGCGATCGCCGAGCGCGAGCGCTTTCCGATGCCGAGCTTCGTGCGCTACGCGATCTTCGCGTTCGCGACCATGCTGCCCGCGCACTTGATCACGACCGTGGCGCTCTGGTGGTTCGATCGCTGAGTGCGCGGCGGGGGAAATGAACGGGGAGCAGAAATGGGGAGCCGGATGCGGCCTCGTCCGGTCTTTTCAGGGGTCCGCGTAGCGCGCCGCAAATCGGCGAGCGACGGCGCCGAGTGAGAGCCCCTGGCCGAGCACCGAGAACGCGACCACGAAGTACGTCATCGACGCGATCAAGTCGTGCTGGCTGCCGACGGGCAGAGACAGCGCGAGCGCGACCGAGACGCCGCCGCGCAGGCCGCCCCAGGTGAGCACCGTGATCGTGCCTCGCGCGAAGTTCGTCTTGCGCGACAAGAGCCCGAGCGGCAACGCGACGCTGACGAGCCTCGCCAGCAGCACCGCGGGGATCAAGAGCAAGCACACGACCACGAGCGAGCGGGTGAGCACCAGTCGAATCACCTCGAAACCGACCAGCATGAACAAGAGTGCGTTGAGCACTTCGTCAATCAGCGTCCAGAATTTGTCGAGGTAGTCGCGCGTGACGTCGGACATGCCGAGCGCGCGACCTTGGTTGCCGACGATCAACCCTGCCGTCACGGCCGCAATCGGCGCGGAAATATGCAGTCGCTCCGCGAGCGCGTAGCCGCCACCGACGAGCGCGAGCGTGAGCAGCAGCTCCGTTTGATAGTGATCGATGCTGCGCAGTAAGCGATACGTCGAGTAGCCGGTGACGAGCCCGAAGCAGGCGCCGCCCACGGCTTCGCGCGCGAAGGTCACCAGCACGCCGGTCACGGACGCGTGCGCACCGAGCGAAACCGCGCCGAGCACGCTGGAGAACACGACGACGCCGATCCCGTCGTTGAACAGAGACTCACCTGCGATCTGCGTGGCCATCTGCTTCGGTACTCGCGCGTGTTTGAGCACGTCGATCACGGCGACCGGATCCGTCGGCGAGATCAACGCGCCGAAAAGCAGCGCCGGTGTCATGCAGATCGGGATGCCAACAAGGTGCAGAGCCGCTTTGAAGAGAAGCGCGACGATGCCCGTCGAAAGCGCGGTGGCGAAAACCGACAGACTCAGAACTGAGACGCGCTCGCGTCCCAGTTGTGTGAGATCGAGTTGGAACGCGCCGGCGAACAGCAGGAATGCCAGCATCCCGTGGAGAACTGCTTGGTTGAAATCGATCCCAGACACTAGCCGGTGAGCCTCCGCCT
>DASYCR010000073.1:0-2334 GCA_036500095.1 Polyangiaceae bacterium | reverse complement strand
CACCGCACGCGTCGGCGTCCACAATCGACACCGACAAGCGCTCGAAAATGGCTTCCATCTCGCGCTTGGAGATGCTCACCACCGTGCGCCACAGCTCGAGCGTCGCCGGATCGCCGGCCTGAAGTGCCACCACGCGCAGGCGCGCGCGCTCCGCGAACTCGGGGCTGGAGTCGAACTTCTTGCGCGCCGCCTTGTAGAACGCCGACAGCTCCCCGACGCTGAAGTCCGCGGCCGCGCCCTCTTGCTGCACGTCCAGCAGATGCTCGATCAGCATGCCGAACGGCGTCCCCCAATCCCCGATGTGGTTCTGCCTGACAACACGATTTTCGCAGAACTCGAGCACGCGTGACAGCGACTCTCCGATGATGGACGAGCGTAGGTGCCCGACGTGCATCTCCTTGGCGATGTTGGGCGAGCCGTAGTCGATCACCACCACGTCCGGCCTTTCGCGCGCGGGCACGCCGAGCTTCGGGTCGCTGGCCATCTGCGCCACGCTGTCGGCGAGCGCGTCCGCGCCCACCGTGAGATTGATGAAGCCAGGTCCGGCGATTTCCGCCTTCTCGCACACCCCGCCGAGCTCGAGCCGCTCGACCAGCGTCTGTGCGACCTCGCGCGGCGGGCGACGTAGCAGCTTGCCCAGGCTCATCGCCACGTTGGCTTGGAAATCGGCGCGGTCGGAGCGGCGCAAGAGCGGGTCGGTGTGCTTGTGCTCGGGCCCGAAGGCAGCTTCGATCGCGGCCTTCAGCCTGCTCTTGAGCGCCAGCTCGAGATGCGACATCCGCTGTTTCTTACAGCGCGGCGCGACGAAGTCTAGAGCGCGTCTGATAGCCGACGAATCAGCGTGCCTCAGGACACTGGCTGCAGCCCGCAGAGCGTGATAATCGGGCTCCCATGACACGCGCGCTGCTCGGCCTGTCGTTGTTCGTCGTCAGCTGCCACTCGGCGGGCCAGTACGGCTATAGCCGTACCTACGAGCCGTTGAGTCCGGAGTCGGTGGCCGCGAAGGACGCGCGCGACTACGACCCGGTGATGGCCGCACGCGAGCACGCGGACTGGAAGACGAAGCCGGTCACCGTGTTTGGCATCGTCAAGAGCCGCTCGCAGGCGAAAGACGGCAGCACGTACGTCGCCCTGAGCGTACGCACCCTCAGCGGCCGCAACCTGTGCGACTCCATGGACGAGGACACCTGCCGCGTCACGGTCAGCGAGCACGAGCACGCCGTCGTGCACGCCAAGCTGCAACTCACGAGCGAGGACGACATCGGCAAGAGTAGCGTCGGGCCGGGGTCGCTCTTGCGCGTGATCGGCAAGCTCAGTGACGACGTCGACGTCGACGACGGCACGGCGATCATTCAAGCCAGCTACTACCGGCACTGGCCGCGGAACTTCTTCGTCACGACCGCAGACCGCGCACACATGCAAATGTGAGCCATTCGCCGGCCTTTGGAGGCTGTGCTACAAGCGAGCCGTGTTTCGCGTTCGTCATTTTGCCGTGTTCGTCGCCCTCGCCGGGGTAGCAGCGCTGAGCGCCCGCCCGGCACGCGCCACCGTCGTCGAACGCGTGGTCGCCATCATCGGTGATCGAGCGATCCTGCTGAGCGATCTCAAGGCGCGCGCCCGGCCGTTCCTCGTCCAAGTGGGCCAGGGAGTCCCTCCGGGCGCCCAGCGCAACGCCGCTATCTCCCAAGTGTACAAGGGCGTGCTCGATAAGATCATCGATGAAGAGCTGGAAGAGCGCGCGGCGATAACCGCCAAAATCAACATCAGCGCCAAAGAAATCGACGAAGCGATCGCCCGCGTCGCCGCGCAGAATCAGCTCGCACCCGACAAGCTCCTCTCCGAAGCCGAACGTTCCGGCATCACCGAGCAGCAGTATCGCGAGGAGCTCCGCCGCCAGCTATTGCAGGCCAAGCTCGTCAACGTAAGGCTGCAAGGTCGCATCCGCGTCACGGACGAGGACCTGCACGCCGCTTACAAGAAGCTGGTAGTCGAGGAGCGAGAGCACCTCGGGTTGCGCGTCGCCTGGATCCGCTTGGCGCAGGCAGGACACCCCGCAGCCGAGCGCCACGCGCTGGCGGATCGCGTGGCCGAGCTCGCGCGCTCGCAGGATTTCACCGCGCTCGCTCGCCAGTACTCCGACGACGTTGGCTCCCGCGGCCAAGGTGGCGTGCTACCCGCCGGTAAAATCGCGGATCTGCCGCCAGAGCTCGCGCGCATCTCGCTCGCGCTCGATACAGGCGACGTCTCGCCCGCGCTACAGGTTGGCGGCGACTACGTGATCGTGCGCGTGCTTTCGCGCGACGCCTCCCAATTGCCGTCGTTCGACAACGCGCG
>DASYCR010000072.1:0-5624 GCA_036500095.1 Polyangiaceae bacterium | reverse complement strand
GCGCCGCAGTCTGCTTTCGCGCAGATGAGGAAGTCCACGCCGGAACAACAGAAGGCGGGGATGGATGCCTGGATGAGCTGGAGCAAGAAAGCTGCCGGCTCGATCGTCGACATGGGGGCGCCGCTCGGCCAAAGCTTGCTCGTCACGAAGAGCGCGGCCTCGCCAACCACTAACGATCTCGGCGGCTACTCCGTCCTGCAAGCGGAGTCGAAGGAAGCGCTCGCAGAATCCATGAAGGGGCATCCGCACTTCATGATGCAGGATGGATCCATCGAAATCGTCGAGCTCATGCCGATGCCAGGCAGCTGAGAAAACACCAGGCACGGGCGCAAGACTCTCGAGCGCCCGACGGACTCTTGCGCAGGGTCCTAACCGCGCTGTCCGGACTCAACGAGGCGCGCCATCGCCGCCTGGAACTCCGGCGTGGCCTGATCGGGGTGATGGTGCACGACTTTCCAGACGCCGTTGATGCGTTGCGCGATATTCGTGCAATTCACGGACAGGAGCGCATCCCCCTCGGGCAGATAGATGCGCGACTTGTAGAGCGAGCTCGCGCAGGCCACGTCGCCCATCACGGAGATGTGCAGATCGTGAATCCCGCCGATGGCGTCCTTTCTCTGCTCGTGGCCATGATAAAAAGAATACACCGCCGCGATCTCCTGCCAGGTAGCCCAGACCTCGTCCCAGCCGTGTGCCCAATGCCCGAAGGGGTGGATGGTCGTGGCCGTGTCCGTGTGGTGCCAGGCGTCGCTCATCGCGTCGAGGCCCTTGTTCAAGAGGAGTAACTCGAGAGCGTCGTAGAACGTGTTGACTGACTTGCGAACGTCCTCTTCTAGCGATGGCATGTAAGACCCTCCGTTTTTCGAAAGCTGGCGATCATTCGTCTCGACCCGTATCAAAGTGCAATAGCTGCGAGGCGCCGCACTCTGCGGCGATGCGCGTCAGCTGCATCCTAGTCAAAATATTGCTTACGCGCGCGACTGCGCGTGAAACGCTCAGCTTGGTCAAGCACTCGAGCAGTGCGCGCAGAGCGGCTTGACCTTTGACGCCTTGAGGCTTGAGCTGCGACGCCTCCAGCACCAAGTTGAGCGGCGCTGCGGCCCTACGCGACACGATCGGCGCTTCTTCCGCGAACGCTTTGGCGGTCTCGGCGTCCCAATAGCCCCAAACCTCGATCAGCAAGGCGTTGCCCGTGGACGGGCTGGCCAGGCGAAAGCCGCCTGCTGCCGTGCCGAACGAGGATTGCGCTTGAGCGGGCACTTCCGGATCAGCATAGCCGATCTTCAGCGCCAGGCTGCAAGCTACTCTGCATTTCGACTAAGCTCGACACATGCCCGAAGGCTTGTCGCAGTTCGCTGCCGGTACGGTCGTGGCGGGCGATTTTCGGATTGTGCGACTACTGAGTGAGGGCGGTATGGGCGCCGTTTACGTGGCTGAGCAGCTCAGCACGGGGCGCGAGCGCGCGCTCAAGGTGATGCTGCGCGACCTCGTCTCCGATCCCATCCTACGCAAGCGCTTCGAGCAGGAAGCGCGCGTCGCTTCCCGGATCGAGAGTGAGCACGTGGTCGAGGTCGTGGGCGCAGGGGTGGACGCCGCGAGTCACGTGCCCTGGCTGGCGATGGAGCTGCTCCGCGGCGAGGATCTGTCGCAGCTGGTCGAGCGCCGCGGAGCGCTCGCGCTCGGCGAAGTGCTCGCGCTCTTCGAGCAGCTCTGCCACGCCCTGGGCGCCGCGCACGATCAAGGCGTGGTGCATCGCGATCTCAAGCCGGAGAACGTGTTTCTGGCCGAATCGCGGCGCGCGGGCGCGGCCTACACCGTCAAGGTCTTGGATTTCGGCATCGCCAAGGTGCTGGCCGAGGCCAACACCAAGCGCACGGCGGCCATGGGCTCACCGATGTGGATGGCGCCGGAGCAAACCGAACAGAGCGCTGTCACGCCGGCGACGGACGTGTGGGCTTTGGGGCTCATCGCGTTCTGGCTGCTCACGGGCCGCTACTTTTGGAAAGTCGCCAACACGGACGAGGTGACGATCCCGCGCTTGATGCGCGAAATGCTGTTCGAGCCCATCCCTGCGGCGTCCGAGCGGGCGCTCGAGCTCGGCGTCGCGCTGCCGGTGTCCACGAGTTTCGACGTCTGGTTCGCGCGCGCTGTGGCACGCGAGCCGAGCGCTCGCTTCGCGAACGCGCGCGCTCTCTACGACGAGCTTCGGCTGCTTGTGGGGTCGGCAGCGCCGAGCGTGTCCGAGTCGCTGCCCTCGCTGCCCGCCCCGATCCCGACGCCGACCGTGCCGTTCGACTCCACACGAGCGCCGCTTGCGGCGACGATGCCGACTCCAGCGCAGCCAGTACCGAAAACACTCGTCCCGATTTTGCAGACCACGGCGGAAGCGAACCTACCTCCGGCGAAAAGGCGCGCGCCGGCCGCGCTCGTCGTGGTGGCGCTCGTTTTGTTTGGCGGCGTCGCGCTGGCCTTCAAGCTCAAGTCAGCGCACATGGCCCCGTCGCCCACGCCCTCGCCCTCGCCCTCGGCGAGCGGCGCGCCGGCTTCAGCCGAAGTCACTTTGGCGCCGCTGAACGAATCCGACGCCGGCCTCGCGCTGGGCGCAGACGCACAAGCACCGGAATCCGCGCCGTCGTCGTCGGCGTTCGCCGCGCCGTCTGCGTCGGCGGCGCACGTGCCCGTTCCGGTGAAGAGTGTCGCGCCATCCGCGCCACCGCCGAGCTTTACTCTGCGCATCGGCGTGCCTCACACCACGGGGGGTCTCACGCCGGACGCCGCGCACAGCATCGTGCGCGCGAAGCACGATCAATACCGCGCGTGCTTCGCCGAAGGCCAACAGCGAAACCCAAAACTGTCCGGACGCGTCTCGCTGCGCTTGACGATCAACGCGCATGGCAGGGTCACTTCTGCGCACGTCGCGGGCGGCGATCTGTCCGACGTCGAAGTCACGCGCTGCATCCAGATCGAAGCGCAGACCCTGGTTTTTCCGGACTCGGATGGGCCGACCAGCGCGACCGTGCCGTTCGTGTTCACCCTCGGGAGTTGAGGCGTCCGGGGCCTCAGTTGTCTCTCGCGCAACGGAAGCCGATGGCGTTGTTGCGGTCCGTGCTCACGTACATGTCGCGGACGGCCGTGGTCAGGTCGGCGGCAGGATCGTAGAAGCTCTTGCCGCGCATCACGTGAGTGTTCGCGGCGGTGTGGTTCGCGCAATCGGTGCACGGCAGTGGCAGCGCTCCCCAATAGTCGAGCGTCCACTCCGCTTCACTGCCGGCGAGATCGGCTTGACCCCATTTGCCATTGCCGTTCGGTCGCGAGCCGACGTTGAGGATGTCGGTGAACGCACAATTGCCGCTCGCGCTGCCGTCGCCCGTGCAGGCATAGCTCGCGAAGGTGCCGTTGATGGTCGTGCTCGACGGCGGATTCGACCAAGGATAGACGCGCTGTTCACTGCCGGCGGCCGCGGCATCGTTCCATTCAGCTTCCGTCGGCAGTCGACCGCCGTCCCAGATGCAGAATGCGAGTGATTCGTACCAACTCGTGCAGTTGATCGGCCGGCTCTCGTTCGCACCCGGAGTGTCGGTCCAGGTTTGAAACCCGGCATTGCACTTGACGGCGGCTACGAGGTCCGCAGGGAGCAGCGTGGCCCAGCTCGCGTCCCAGCCGCCGTCGCTCGGGTCGTGGCTGTTGCGGCCCGAGCTCGCGCTGGGCCGCCAGCCGCCCGCGTAGGCGCTGACGAAGCCGCGAAAGCGCCCCACGCTCGGCTCGTACAGATCGAGCCGGAACGGGCTGACACGCGCCGGAAATGCGCTGTCGTTGGTGCGCAAGTAGCTGCCGCCGGGAATGACGCTCGAGTCGCAGCAGCTCGAGCTGCCCATCGCACCGCAGGTTGGCAGCAGGCCCGTGCATGAGCGACCGCACACGGACGGAGATCCGGCGCAGCTCCAGCCGGTCTCCAGCTGACACGCATCGCTACAGCCATCCCCTGCGGCCGTGTTGCCGTCGTCGCACCGCTCGGGAGGAGCGACGAGTCCGTCGCCACACGCGCCGGAGCCCGCGCCGCCACCCGTCGCGATGCCGCCGCTCCCTGCGTTGGCCGCGCCGCCACTCCCCGCGTCGGCTGCGCCGCCGTCAGCCGCGCCGCCGTCAGCCGCGCCGCTCCCCGCGTCGGGCATGCCCGCGTCATTCGTCCCGCCGCTCGACACGATTCCGCCACTTCCGCTGCCGCTCCCCGCGTCCGGCGTGCCTGCGGCTCCGGCGTCGGTCGCAGCGCCCGAGCTCCCCGCGGCGGCGGGGTGTCCTGGGCTGGTTGGCGGCGTTGGGGTGCTGCTGCAGGCGCTGCAGAGCGCCGTACATCCAACGAAAAAGGCTCGTCCAATCATTATGCGTTCCAAGCAAGCGGTTCGGGCGACCTACGGCCAGCCACACAAGCTAGACGCGGCGGGGAGCGGGTTGTCGCGTCGGGATGCGCGCGATGGTAAAAAGCCCGTATGCATCCGCGCAGCTGGGTCGCTCTGTGCTCAATCGCTCTCGGAACGTTCGCGTGCTCGAATAGCAACGGCGGTGGTGGTGGCAGTGGCGGCGCGGGGGGCACGAGCGGCGAAGCGGGCCTCGCAGGTTGGCCGGTCCAGTTCGGGACGGAGTCCAC
The DNA here is from genome assembly GCA_036500095.1 of Polyangiaceae bacterium. Lineage (GTDB taxonomy): Bacteria > Myxococcota_A > Polyangia > Polyangiales > Polyangiaceae > PMG-095. The sequence continues at coordinate 979 of DASYCR010000072.1, read as the reverse complement.
ATACGTCAACGGCGTCGCCACCGACGCGCAGGGCAACGTTTATGTCGCCGGCTACGCGGGCTTGCTCGAGGACGCTGGCGACGAAGACTCGTCTTTCGTCGCCAAGTACGATCCGAGCGGAGCGCGCGTGTGGCTCACCGAAGTCGACAATCGCGACTTCGGCGCGATCGCTCGCGACGCGACGTCGGGCTCGATCTACGTGGCGGCGAGCGGCGTGCTCGTGAACGGTCACGGCGCCGCCGTGCTGATCAAGTTCGACGCGACCGGCAAACAGGTCTGGGAACAGACACTCGGCGCGACCGTGCCCAACCTGCAAGCCGGGGGGCCCGCCGCACGCGCGTTGACCGTCGACTCGAGTGGCGACGTATTGGTCGCCGGCGTCAGCGACGTGCCGGTGCCTGGCGCAAACCCGGTGATGGTCGGCGACGGCGATCTCATGCTCGCCAAATACGACGCGAGCGGCAACCTCAAGTGGGTCACGCTACTCGGTTCGACCGAGTCCACCACGACGTCGGGTATCTCGGACTACGCCAACGCCGTCACCACCGACGCACAAGGCAACGCGTACGTCGCCGGGGTGCTGTTTGGAACCGTCGGCGGTCAAGTCAGCGCCGGCGACGTGGACATGGGCGTCGCCAAGTTCGACGTCGATGGCAATAACGTGTGGGTACGCGCGTTCGGCAGCCCGGTCGAAGACGAGGCGCAAGGCGTGGCGGTCGACGCCTCGGGCAACGTGTACGCGGCGGGCTACACGCTGGGTGACGTGGATGGTCATACCAGCGCAGGCGATCACGACGTGCTTGTCGTCAAGTACGACACGGACGGCAACAAGCAGTGGTCGCAGCAAATCGGCGGCAGCTCGAGCGACGTGGCGAACGGCGTCGCACTCGACGCGCAGGGTCAGCCAGTCATCGGCGGCACGAGCTACGGTGACTTCGACGGTCACACCAACCAATTTTCGAACGGCGACACCGGCGAT
>DASYCR010000071.1:0-2546 GCA_036500095.1 Polyangiaceae bacterium | reverse complement strand
CAGCCCGTACGCCAGCGCCAGCGCCGCGCGAATGTCCGTGCGTGTGCCGCGCGACTTGCCGTCCGGGTCACGGTGCCGCAGCGCGGTGACAGCTGGGATCGGCCGGGACTTTGCCGCGTCGAACTCGACCAACGCTGGGTGTTCCGCGAACGTCACGAGCTTGAGCAGGTCGTCCGCGCCCCTGGCCTGCACGTAACTTGCAACGCTCTGTCGCGCGTCCTCGAGCGCGTCGTCCGGAACCGAGTCACTGACGTCCACCAGCAGCACGGTGCACACTTTGTGCGTCTCCTCGGAACGTACGAGTCGCGACAAGGACAGCGCCAAGCACGCGAGAAATGCGACGCGACAAAGCACCGAGAGCGCACGCTGTGGCCAGGGCAGATCCGCCAGCGATCGACCGAGTATGAAGAGCAAGAGAGGCGTAACGAGCAGCACGCCGAAGGCGCGCGGCTCGAGTAGCTGGTAGTGCACGCCAGTGCGCTCCCAGCTGAGCGCGCCGCTCGCGCCCCAAGCATAACGACGATAGCTCCAAGCGCAGAGCAGCGCGACGAGTGCGATGAACGCGCCCCACAGCAAGCGGCGTAGTCGCGCGCTCACACGGTCACCCTGCGGTGATAGGTGAGCCATTCGACGACCGAGAGCAACGCGGCGGCCGCCAGCAAATAGGCCCAAATTTCGCGGCTGGCCCGGCGCGAGCGCAAATCCGGCAACCCGGAGTGCTTGCCGCCGAGCGCTATTTCGCGAGCGGGCTCGATCCGGCTTTCCTCGAGATCCGAAAGGTTGGCCGCGAACTCGCTGACCGTGTCCGCGTTAGCGTTGGTGGTGAGCTTGTAGAAGCCGGCTTCTTCACCGCGATAAACCGCACGTCCCTCTTTCACGGGCACGACATGACGACCGCCCGAGGGGTCGATCAAGATCGCCGATTCGCTGGCCGTTGGAGCCGGGATCTGCCAGACGCTGCCAGTGCGAAACGAAGACAAATAGCTTGCGTCGTCTTCGACGAAATCGTTGATGCAGTTGAGCACGAACAGCGGCCAAGCGACGCGTAGGACCCAATCACTGTTGCGCGGGTCGAAGCTGAGCGCGAAAAAGCGCCGGCCACTCCGTACGCCAGAAACGAAGATCGGCCCTTGCTCGCTCGCCCCCAGCACGCGATCCCCCGCCCCCGGCACGAGCGCGTGGCCGCGGGAAACTTGGACGTCCCCCAGCGCCAAGAAGCGCAGCGCACCGCTCTTTTTGTCCCAGGTATCGAAGCCGAAATCTTTCAGCTCCTTGCCGAGCGAGTTGGGCGACGCGGGTCCGCTCGGATCAATGTACAGGGCTGCCGCCACCGAACTCGGTAACACCGGCGCGACGCCGTCGAGAATCGCAACGTCGAAGTGCTCGGGGGGAAGCGGCCGGTCCGGCGCGACTTGCGTCACGTCCAGGTACTCGTCGAGTAAGAGCGCCGCCTCGAGGTAGGTGTTGCCGCGGGTGACGAGAAGTATGCGCGCGCGGTGACGCTCGGGCACGAGTGCGTAGGCGTGATCGTCCGCCGGCAAGTCGTCTGGGCTGCCGTCAGCCAAGCGGATCTTGGCTTCCAGCGTGTGGCTCGCTCCCGCCAGATCGGGATAGAAGCGCGGCAACCGTTCGTTCGGGCCGAGCGCGAGACGCGTCACGTCGATTACGTTTCCGTCGCCGAGCAGCGTGAGCTCCACCTGATTCGGGTGGTCGTTCGTGTTGGCGACCTCCAGCATCACCTCGGCCCGAGACTTGTCGAGCGGATAGCGGCGCACCGAGAACTCGGAAATGGCTACGTTGTTGCTGCCCTGGCCAACGCGCAAATAGCTGAGCGCGACGTTGCCGAGCGTTACACGATGTCCGAGTTCGCTCAGATCCCCGAACGCGCCGTCGCTGACGAGCACGATCTCCGGCTTGGCGAGGCCTTGTAGGCTATCCAGGGCGAACGACAACGCTTGCTCGAGGTTCGCGCGAGCGTCCACGGCGCGCAGATGATCGATGGCGGGCTCGAGCTCGGTCAAATCCGAGCTCATGGTCGAGACCGGACTCGGCACCGAGCCCATCTCGACGATCAGCGCCCGGTCCGCGCTGCCGAGGGCTCGTACCAGCTTGTGCACCTCGGCCTTGGCCGCATCCAAGCGCGACGGTTTGACGTCGATTGCTTTCATCGACGCGCTGACATCGACCAGCACGACCAAGTGCCGACCTTCCAGCGCCGACGCTTTCGGCCGTGGATCGCCGAGCGCGAGCAAAAGCAGCGTGACCAGCACGAGCTGAAAGAGCAGGGACAGCAGTCGTTTCAGCCGTGAAAACAGCTGATCGACGACGCGGTCGCCGAGCACGCTGTCCCAGATGCGCGCAAAAGGCACCGCCACCGGTCGCCGGCGCAGCTTCAAAATGTAGAGCCCCACCACGAGCAACGCGGCAACGCCGAACGCCGCCAGCAGTGTCGAGCCCGATAGGCCTGCCCAGAACATCAGCGCAGAAACCCTCCGCGACGAAACACGCGCAACACGAGTTCTTCGAACGGCGTCGCGATGTCGGCG
>DASYCR010000070.1:0-1700 GCA_036500095.1 Polyangiaceae bacterium | reverse complement strand
GGAGGCGCGGTGTGGTGCCGCGTGTTCGTTTTTCGGTGAGGATGAAGAAGCGCATTTTCTCGTTGTTGGTGAGCGCGCTGTATGTGCTCGGAACGGTATTTGGGGGGCTGTATTTGTTCCTGAAGCCGCCGCCGCCGCCCGAGCTCAAGAGCCCGGCTGTCGCGCACGCGCCGCTCACGCGTCACCTGCTGCTGGTGATCGTCGACGGGCTGCGCTTCGACGTCGCCACGGATCCCGCGCTGATGCCGCGCTTTTCGGAGGCGATGCAGAGCCACCGCAGCGCCGAGATCCTGGCCGGACGCGTGAGCATGACGAGCTCCGCGGTGCAAAACTACGGAACGGGCCAGCCCGGGGGCTTCGAGCAGATCGCGCGCAACGCGAACCCGGATCCAGCGCGCTTCTCCAATTGGCTCAACAATGCAGCCCAACAAGGGCTCGTGCTGGGCGTGATGGGCGACGACGCTTGGGTGGAGATGTATCGGGACAGCTTCCGCTTTCAGCGCCGAAATCCGCCGGGCGTCGCGATCGACTACGATTTCAACGAACAGTCTTTCGCGAGCGGCCGCGAATTGCTGCGGAAATCCCCGGATTTTCTGATTCTACATTTCGGCACACCGGACCATCAGGGACACGCCTACGGCATTCGCTCCGAGCGCTACCGAAGGCACATCCAGAATTACGATCGGCTATTGTTCGAGCTACTCGCGGAGGTCGGCCCGGAGTGGACCGTGATCGTCACCAGCGATCACGGCGCGGCCGACTCCGGGACGCACGGCGCGAACGTGTTGGTCCAGCGTCGCTCGCCCTTGTTCGCATACGGACCCGGGATCTCCAGCGAGCGTGTTGCCTCCGAGCCGCTGGATCAGGCGGATCTGGCCGGCACGTTCGCCGCGCTGCTCGGCGTGCCTGCCGCAGCTCACTCCCTCGGTCACCTGCTCGTCGACTGGCTCGCCTTGCCCGACGCGGAGCGCGCGCGCTTGGCGTGCGCGGACGCCGAGCGATCGCTCAGCCTCGCCCAAGCCTCGAACCTCGACGAGTCGCGCGAGCTCAGCGAGCGCCTGGCTCACGCCTGCGCGCCGGAACGCGCGCCGGAAGAAGCCAAGCGCGGCGCGCGCGCCGTGGTCTCCGAGGTAGCGCGCCTGCTCACGCTGCGACAGGGCGTGGCGTCGCCGCGCGCCGTGAGCTTCGTGCTCTTCAGTTTGCTCGGCGCAATCCTGCTCGCGCACCTGCTGCTCGAGCAAGTGCCGTTCCGCAGTTTCCTGCCCGGCGCGTGCATGGCCGCGCTAGCCGTCGTGCTCGTAGCGGGAGTCGAGCACTTGCCGGGCACTTGGCCCAAACGCGCCGACGGCGCGCTGTTCGTGCTGGCGGCCTGTCCACTGCTCTGGTTCTTGCTTCGTCCTGAGCAAGTACTCGCGGTGTTCAATCGCCGTATTGCGCTGGCGAGTGCGCTGGCTCCCGGCGCACTCGCCGTGTGTTACCCGACCAATCTTCAACCGATGGCCTTCGCGCTCTTGCTGCTGCTCGGGATCGTGACGCTCTCGTCGCGGAGTCCCGGGCAGTGGGGCGCCGTGATAGCGGCCGGTAGCCGCAGAGGGCGCCTCGCCGACTTGCTGCTGCTGGCGGCCTGGGGCGCGCTACTCGTGCCGGCAGGGACGCACGCGGACAACATCTATGCTTTCTCGTGGTTGGGAGACGTACGC
>DASYCR010000069.1:0-6190 GCA_036500095.1 Polyangiaceae bacterium | reverse complement strand
CGAGCCGCGGCACCGGCTCGGGCTGGTCGAGATCGGCACCAACGCGCGCGGCGAGGTGGCGCGGCTGTCGCAGCTGAGCGAGCCCGATCTCGCGGTGCTGACCGTGATCGGCGTGGAGCACAGTGAGGGCCTCGGCGAGCTGGATCAGATCGAGCAGGAAGAGGGCGCGATTTGGCTCGGCCTGCGCGCGACGGGCACGGCCATCGCGAACGCGGATGATCCGCGCGTGCTGCGCACGCTGAGCGGAGCTCGTACGTCGCGCCGCATGCGCTATGGCCGCGCCACAAATGCCCAATACCAACTCTTGGAGCGCTCCTCGGCTGTGAGCGGCTCGCGGCTGCGCGTCGAGCGCGACACGGCGTATGCGCGCGACGTGATTGAGCTCGAGGTGCCGCTGCTCGGGGAAGCCGGTGCTTACGCGACGCTGGCGGCCGTAGCCGTGGCCGAGGACATTTGCCAGCGCGCGCTCGAGCCGGACCAGATTTCAGAAGCGCTGCGCGCTGCCGGCGAGCCGGGCCGGCTCACGCCGATCGAACTCCGCGACGAGATCATGCTGCTCGACGACAGCTACAACTCGAATCCGGCGAGCATGACGAGCTCGCTCGCCGTGGCGCAGGAGCTCGCACAGGCGCGGCATGCGCGGCTCGTGCTCGTGCTCGGTGAGATGCGGGAGCTCGGCGCGCTGTCGGAGCGAATGCACCGGGAAACCGCCCAAAAAATCGCGGAAATTCGACCAGGACTGCTGGTGGCCGTCAGTGGAGACGCGCGCTACTTCACGCAGGCGGCGAGTGAGCCGCCGATCGAAGCGCACTTTGTTCAGGCGCCGGAGGGTGCGCTCGAGTTCTTGCTCGAGCGTGTCTTGGCGCGGGACGTCGTGCTCGTGAAAGCGTCGCGCGGCGTGCACGCCGAGCGCATCGTCGAGGGCTTGGTCCGTGCGCGGGGGCTGGCGGCATGATCTACGAATGGCTCTTTCCGCTGAGCAAGGAGTACGAGTGGGCGGGCGCGTTCAACGTGCTCCGCTACACGTCCTTCCGCGCGATCATGGCCACCATCTCGGCCATGCTGATGTCGTTTTTGGTCGCGCCCTGGTTCATCCAGAAGCTGCGCGGCAAGCAGATCAGCCAGATCATTCGCGAAGAGGGACCGGAGTCGCACTTTGCCAAGCGCGGCACGCCGACCATGGGCGGCGCATTGATCTTGCTCTCCGTGCTGGTGCCGACCGTGCTGTGGGCGGACGTGCACAACGTGTTCGTGCTCGCCACGGGCGTGGTCACGGCGGGCTACGGCGCGGTCGGCTTCATCGACGATCGCCTGAAAATCGAGGGGAAAAATACGCGCGGGCTGCCCGGTCGCTACAAGCTGATCTGCCAGATCGTGATCGGTGGCTTTGCGCTCTGCTACGTGTTCTTGAACACGCCGGAGCTGCCGGCGGAGTGGGTCACGCTGCGCGCGCGGCTGTCCGTGCCGTTCGTCGCGTTCCACAAGCATCCGTTCTCGCTGCCGCTGCCGCTGTACGTGTTGTTCGCGTTGTTCGTGGTGGTGGCGATGAGCAACGCCGTCAATCTGACGGACGGCTTGGACGGCCTCGCGATCGGGCCGGTGATGATCAACGCGGGCGCGTACCTGGTGTGGTCCTATGTGGCCGGCTCGGTGCTGTTCGGTCGGCCGCTGGCGCAGTACCTGGACATCGCCGGTATTCCGGAGATGGGCGAGCTGTCGGTGTACGCGGCGTCCATGATCGGCGCGGGCGTCGGCTTCCTCTGGTACAACACCTACCCAGCGCAAGTGTTCATGGGCGACGTCGGCTCGCTGGCGCTCGGCGGCGGGCTCGGCATGCTGGCCGTGCTGACCAAGACCGAGCTCTTGAGCGTGATTCTGGGCGGCGTGTTCGTGGTCGAGGCCGCCAGCGTGATCACGCAGGTCGTCTCCTTCAAGCTGTTCGGCAAGCGCGTGTTCTTGATGGCGCCGATTCACCATCACTTCGAAAAGAAGGGCTGGCCGGAGCCGCGCATCATCGTTCGCTTTTGGATCATTTCCGCGCTGCTCGCGCTGGTGGCGCTCTCCTCGCTGAAACTCAGATGATCGAACTTTCCGGAAAACGCGTGGTCGTGGTCGGCTTGGGCAAGAGCGGCGTTGCCGCGCTCAAGCTCTGCCAGCGGCACGGCGCGACCGCCGTCGGCACGGACAGCGCGGGCGCGGACAAGATCGCGCCGGAAGCGACCCAGCTCGGCGTCGAGCTCGCGCTCGGCGGCCATGACGGCGCGCGCCTGCTCGAGGCGGACTTGATCGTGGTCTCGCCGGGCGTGCCGCCGCTGCCCGTATTCGATGCCGCGCAGGGGCAGGGTATCCCGGTGATCGGCGAGCTCGCGCTCGGTTCGCATTTCTTGGACGCGCCGATCGTCGCGGTCGGCGGGACCAACGGCAAGAGCACGACCACCACGCTGCTCGGCGATCTTTTCAGAGTCGCCAAGAAGCGCGCGTTCGTGGGCGGCAATCTGGGTACGCCCGTGTGCGACGCCGAGCTCGCCGAGTACGACGTGGCCGTGCTCGAGGTCTCGAGCTTTCAGCTCGAACGGGCCCCGGAGTTTCACCCGCGCGTGAGCATTTTGCTCAACATCAGCGAGGATCACCTGGACCGCTATCCGAGCTACCTCGCGTACGCGGAAGCCAAGGGCAACGCGTTCGTGCAGCAGACCGACGCGGATTTTGCGATCGTGCCGGATGCCGACGCCGATTGTCGAGCGCAAGCAAAGCGCGGCCACGGGCGGCTCGTGACGTTCGGCACCGCCGGGGACTATCGGATCGTGGGGCGCACGATCGAAGAGTCGGCGAGCGGGGACGTGTTCGATCTCGAAGGTTCGTCTTTGCACGGCCGGCACAACACGGAGAATGCTGCAGCAGCGATCGCCGCGGCGCGCGCGCTCGGCGTGACGACCGAGGCCACCCGGCGCGGTCTCCTTGACTTCCAGCCGCTGCCGCATCGCATGACGCTGGTGGCGACGATCGGCGGCGTGCGCTTTTACGACGATTCGAAGGGTACCAACGTCGGCGCGTCGGTGACGGCGCTGCGCGGGCTCAGTGAAGAGCGCGGCGTCTTGATCGCCGGTGGCCGCGATAAACACGGCTCCTACGAGCCGCTCGTGCGGGCACTGGAGGACAAGGGCCGCGCGCTCGTGCTGCTCGGCGAAGCCGCGCCGCGCATCGCGCAAGCCGTGGGCGCGCGCGTACCCGTAGCGCATGCGGCCAGCATGAACGAGGCTGTGACGCGCGCGCAGAGCCTGGCGAAGCCCGGGGACGCGGTGCTGCTGAGCCCGGCCTGCTCGAGCTTCGACATGTTCAAGAGCTACGCCGATCGCGGCGAGCAATTCACGCGCGCGGCGCACGCGCTCGCTGCGCGGCGAGGAGAGCCGTCATGAAGACCTTCGAAGCGCTCTTTGCCCGCGGACCGCGCCGTGGCCCCGCGGACGTCGTGCTGGCAGCGCTGGCGATCGCGCTGCTCGGCTTCGGCGTGGTGATGGTCTACAGCGCGAGCGTGATCGAGGCCACGGTCGTGTTCCGCGATCCGCAATATTTCCTCAAGCGCCAGGCGGCGTACGCGCTCTTCGGACTCGCGCTCATTCTGGGTATTTCGCGCTTCGACTATCAGAAGCTGCGCGCGCTCACGTACCCGATCCTGGGCGTGGTGACGGTGATGATGGTGCTCAGCGTGATCGGCTTCGGGCACAGCGGCGGCGGTGCAGCGCGCTGGTTAGCAGTCGGTCCCGTGCACATTCAGCCGTCCGAGACGGCCAAGGTGGCGCTGATCTTGTGGCTCGCTTATTCGCTCGAGAAAAAGCGCGAGCGCGTCAAATCCTTCTCGATCGGCATGTTGCCGCATTTCTTGATGGCCGGCTTTTTGATGCTGCTCTGCCTGAAGCAGCCGGATTTCGGCGGAGCGTCGGTGCTCTTGCTGCTCACGTTCACGCTCCTGTTCGTGGCCGGCGCGCGGCTCGGCTATCTGCTCGGTGCCGCGATGCTCGGCTCGCTGTTCGCGGTCTGGGCGGTTCGCTTCACCTCTTACCGCTGGGAGCGCATGCTCGCCTGGTTCAACATGAGCGAGCACCGTCAGGATCTCGCGTACCAACCGTTTCAGTCGGTGATGAGCTTCGGTTCGGGGAAATTGTTCGGGCTCGGGCTCGGGCGCGGCCTGCAGGTGCTGTATTTGCCGGAAGCGCACACGGACTTCATCTCCGCGATCATCGGCGAGGAGCTCGGCTTCATAGGCATCTTGGGGCTGTGCGCGGTGTACCTGGTGATCGTCGCGCGTGGCGTGCGCGTCGCGCTCAACGCCGAGGACGACTACGGCTCGTACATCGCGATCGGCATCTCCGTCTTGTTCGGCGTGCAAGCGTTGATCAACCTGGCGGTGGCCATGTCCGTGCTGCCCACCAAGGGCCTGACCTTGCCGTTCGTGAGCTACGGTGGTTCGTCGTTGTTGGTGTGCGCCGCGGCGATGGGTATTTTGCTCAGTATTTCTCGGCGCACGCTGGGTTCGGGCAACGAGCGGCTAGCCGTCTCCGGTAAGGCGCCCGAAGCGAGCGCCATGCTCGTGAGCGAGGCGAACTTCACCCCAGAGGGTGATGATGCCAAGCCCAGCAAGCGAACGCGCAAGCCCACGCCGCGCGGCGAGGCCACGCCATGAGCACGCTCCTCTTCGCAGGCGGCGGCACCGGCGGCCACGTGTACCCGCTGATCGCGGTGGCGGACGCGGTGCGCGCGTTGTCGCCCGAGCTCCGGCTCGTGTTCGTGGGCACCGAGCGCGGCATGGAGACCCGCGTGGTGCCCGAGCGAGGTTATGAGCTCGAGTTGATGGGCGTACTGCCGATTCGCGGCGGTGGGGTTGGGGGAGCGCTGCGCGGCATCTGGCGCGCGGCGGGCTCGTTGCCCGAGGGTCGCGCGCTCGTGAGCAAGTATGCGCCGGCGGCGGTGCTGTCGATCGGCGGCTATGCCGCGGGTCCGCTGTCGCTCGCGGCGCGCTTGGCGGGCATTCCGGTGGCGCTGATTGAGCCGAACAGCGTGATCGGGCTCGCCAACCGGCTGATCGCGCCGTTCGTGCAGCGCGCGTACACGGCGTTTGCCGAGAGCGAGCGGCACTTCACGCCGAGCGTCGTACGGCGCGCGGGCGTGCCGATCCGTGCGGGCTTCGACGCGCGCGACTACGCGCCCTCGAGCGAACGGCCGCGCGTGATCGTGATCGGCGGCAGCCTGGGCGCGAAGGCACTGAACGAGGCGGTCCCTCAGGCGATCGCGCGGCTGTCCGCGGCGCCCGTTGTCGTGCACCAATGTGGGCGGGCGCACGAAGCCGCGGCGCGCGCGCTGTACGCCGAGCTCCGGCTCGAAGCGGAGGTCGTGCCGTTCATCGACGACATGCCGGCGGCGCTCGCGTCGGCGGATCTGGTGGTCGGTCGCGCCGGCGCCAGCGCCGTGAGCGAGATCTGCGCGGTCGGCCGCCCGAGCTTGCTCATCCCGTATCCGTTTGCCGCCGGGGATCATCAGCAGGTCAACGCGCGCGCCCTCGAACGAGCGGGCGCTGCGGTGTGCGTGGCGTCCGCGGACGCCACGCCGGAGCGACTCTGCCAGGAGCTCGAACGTCTTCTACCGGACGCGGCCTTGCGCGCGCAAATGGCGGGGGCGGCGCGCGCGCTCGGTCGCCCCGCGGCGGCGCGCACCATCGCGCTCGATTTGCTCGCCCTGGCCGGTCTCGGCTCGACCGTGCAAGATGGCGATCGCGCAGCCGGCGCCGACGACTCGCCTGACGCCGCGCGCATGACGACCCTTCGCAGTACCCGAAGGGCTCCAGACGGCGTACTCGCGGAGGGCGTCTGATGTTCCGCGGTCGCGTGCGTCACGTGCACTTTATCGGCGTCGGCGGCATCGGCATGAGCGGGCTGGCGGAGATCCTGCGCACGCTCGAGTTCGACGTGTCCGGCTCGGACCTGCGCGCTGGGGAGAACACGAAGAACCTCGAGCGGCTCGGCGTGCGCATCGACGTCGGGCACCGCGCCGAGAACGTGCGCGGCGCGGACGTCGTGGTCTACTCGAGCGCTATTGACCCTGAAAATCCCGAGGTGCGCGAGGCGCGCCTGCTCGGCACGCCGGTGATACCGCGCGCGGAAATGCTGGCCGAATTGATGCGCGTCAAATACGGCAT
>DASYCR010000068.1:0-1660 GCA_036500095.1 Polyangiaceae bacterium | reverse complement strand
AGCGCCATCGTCTCGGGCGAACCCGTGATCGGCTTACGCGGCGGGCCGCCCGCAGGCGGGCCACCGGGCGGCCCGTACCCAGGATATTGGCCCGGCGGTCCGCCGTATTGACTCATAGACGTCACGATAGACCTGCACGCGCGAAGTTTCTAGGGCAGCTTGGCTATGGGCGCCCGCCGTGGCCGATGTGCATTTTCGGGCTGAAGTACTAGGCTCCGCCCGCTCATGGCCATCACGCGACAGACCGTTCTTAATGTGGCGAAGCTCGCTCGACTCGAGCTCGCGGAATCCGAGATCGATCACTTGCAGCACGATCTCGGCAATATCCTCGACTACGTCGAATCGCTCGCCAAACTCGATACGGGCGGCGTGCAGGAGACCGCTCAGGTCGCGGTGGCGGGCGCTCCGTTGCGAGCGGACCGCGTCGAAACGAGCCTCAGCAACGACGTCGCGTTGCGCGAAGCGCCGCGCAGCTCTGGTGGAGGGTTCGCCGTGCCGGCGTTCGTCGAGGAGTGACGGATCTGCTCGATCTGCCGATCCCGGAGCTTGCCCGCCGCGTCTCCGCGGGAGACGTCAGCGCGGTCTCGCTGACGGAGCAAGCGCTGGCTCGTGTGCACGCGGGCGAGAAGCTGAACGCGTTCCTGCACGTCGCGCGCGAAGCGGCGCTCGCAGCCGCTCGCAAGGTCGACGAGCGGCGCGCGCGCGGCGAAAAACTCGGTCCGCTCAGCGGCGTGCCGATCGCCATCAAGGACGCGCTCTGCACGCTCGATGCGCCGACCACCTGCGGTTCGAAGATCTTGACGCGCGTGGCAAGCGACGGGCGCACCGGCTCGGACCCCGAGCACGGCTTCCGCCCGCAATTCGACGCCACGGTCGTCGCGCGCCTGCGCGCGGCGGACGCGATCCTGATCGGCAAGACCAACATGGACGAGTTTGCGATGGGCTCCTCCGGCGAGAACAGCGCGTTCGGCCCGAGTCGCAACCCTTGGGATCCCGCGCGCACGCCGGGCGGCTCGAGCAGCGGCAGCGCCGTGGCCGTCGCCGCGGGTCTTGCTTGCGGCTCGCTCGGCAGCGACACCGGCGGCTCGATCCGTCAGCCTGCCGCTCTGTGCGGCATCGTCGGCGTCAAGCCAACCTACGGCCGAGTCTCTCGTTATGGGCTGGTCGCGTTTGCGTCGAGCCTCGATCAGGTCGGGCCGTTCGCGCGTGACGCGCGCAGCGCCGCGCGACTGCTCGAGGTGATTTCAGGGAACGACCCACACGATTCCACGAGCGCGACCGAGCCGGTGGGTGCCTACGAAGCCGCCTGCGGCAAAGACGTGCGCGGCCTGCGTATCGGCGTGCCCGAGGAGTATTTCGGGGAAGGCCTCGACGCGGACGTCGCGCGCGCGGTGCGTGCCGCGATCGCCGGCCTCGAGAGCCAGGGCTGCACCGTGCACCCCGTTACGCTGCCGCACACCGCGCACGGCATCGCCACCTATTACATCGTGGCCACGGCAGAAGCGTCCAGCAATCTCGCGCGCTTCGACGGCGTGCGCTTCGGACTGCGCGTCGAGCCGCCAAGGGCCGATTTGCTCGCCATGTACGGACAGACACGCAACAGCGGCTTCGGCGCGGAGGTGAAGCGCCGCATCTTGCTCGGCACCTACGTGCTCAGCGC
>DASYCR010000067.1:0-2287 GCA_036500095.1 Polyangiaceae bacterium | reverse complement strand
CGTCTTGGAACAGCCCTTCTTCAAGGACCACGAAGCGCGGCAGATCACGGAGCGGAAGCGAGGCCGAGCATGCACAAAACCCGGCGAGGCCGGCGCCTGCTCTCCAAACAAGTTGCGGTGGTCGCGCGACGCCTCAAACCGGAAAAATACAAACTTCAGAGACATGCGTGTGAATCGATCGAGCATGACTCGCTCGAGTTGAAGATTCGCGGCCCCTAACCAGCCGGCAAGGACGCGAGGCTCACGCCGAGCACGCGTTGCGCGAGGATGTCCAATGCCTCGCGCGGGCCGCTGAAGTGATACGTGGTGTGTACGTGCGTGAGCGACTCGCCCGGGGCGAGCGCGGTGGCGGGAGAGCTCGATTCGATTTCGTAGAAACCACCGAGTGACGGCTTGCCGGGCGCGGGCGGACCGTCGTTGTAGCTGTTGATCACATCGCCGCCGTAGGGCTCTTTTTGGAGCTCCCACATGCTGTTCACGTAGCGTGTCGCGCCGGTCGGCTTGCTGTAGAGCACGAGCGTCAGGAGCTTCGCGTCGTCGCTGTAGCTGCCGAGCGCGGATTTTGCGCGCGTCGGGCCGAGGCCGATCTTGCTGCGATATTGGCCGTCGGCGCGGAAGAGCAAGTAACCTTGGTCGGCCTGCACCGCTAGCCGATCCGCGGGCACTTTGCCGAAGTAGCGATCGTTGACGATTTCGCCCGCGCCGTTCTTGTCGAACGGGACGATCACGCGCGTGCCGGCGACGGGCGCGAACATGCCGAGGATCCACACGCTGAGCAGCCCGCCGCTGTCCAACCACGGCGCGCTGCCGACGTTTTTGAGCGTGTTCGAACTGGAAATGCCGACCCACTGTACGCCGGCCGGCACGGCGACGCCCAGCTGCTCTGCGGCGCGCTCGGGAGTCAAGAGCGCGATCTCGCGCGTGATCTCGATTTTGAATTCGCGCCCGGCGTAGTTGCTGAGCGTCATCACGTGGGAGAACGTGACGCTGCTCGCGCTCTCGCGCACGACGTCCCAGCTCCCCTCTTGCAGGGCGTGCGGCGTCTGCCAATTGTCGAATACGAACGGCTTTTGCGGCGGGAAATACAAGCCGAATTGACCGCCCTCGGGCCCGAGCCAAAAGCGATCTTCACCGCCATAGTTGTCGAACTGGGTCCCCGTCTTCCCCTCCTCTATGAACTTGCGATTGATGAAACCGAGGCTCCTACCACCCGGCTCGACCGCGCTCGTCATCACGCGCGCTTGATACTGCGGTGAGATCGCGACGCGCGCACCGCTCGGGGTGGTGAGTACCTTGAGCGTCCCGTGGCGAGTGAGAAACGCGAGGTCGTCATCGAAGCTCGTGAAAGCGGGAGACGCGGTGGACGGAGACGGAGCGGCGATCTTCATGGGCGGACACGCGGATTGAGGCGCTTCGGGCGCGACGGGGGTGCAGGAGAGCGCGACGCTCGCGGCGAGCGCGCAGCCGAGCGTGTCGATCCAGCACGGATTGAAAGCTCCCAGGCTCATGCCCGGGCAGCCTAACACGAGCCGAAATCCGGCTCAGGGCATGTCGGGCGCGCCGGCAGCGCCGTCCGACGGGGCCGCGCCGGGTCCAGAATTGTTGTACTCCCACAGCCTATTTTCCGTGCCGTCGAAGGCACGTGCCGTGGTCGCAGCCGCGATCCATGGCGCGCTGACCTTCAGGAACGAGCCGATCACCGAGTCGCGAACGACGGCCTGGCCGTTGGGTGACACGCCGAGCTGGTAGCAGCCGACGCTTTCGTCCCAGGCGCGCCCGAGATGCGCGACGTTGTCCGCGGTGCCGGGGTCGGCTGTCAGCGTGCTGTTGATCACGAGCATGCCGTACATGTTCTTCGCCGCGGTGCTCGGCGCGAGCAGGGTGTTCGGTTTCACCATCTTGTAGTTGAGCGTGCAGCCGTCGAGCACGACCGTGGCGCGCCCGAAGATGAAGTCGGTGGTGCCCTCGATGTAGCTGTCTTTCACGTAGGCGCGCGTGACGTTCAGCGTGGTCGGGCTCGGGATGTAGAACGTGTCCTGCAGGCCGAGCAGGCGCACGTTTTCGAATACTTGTTGGTCACCTTGCGCCATCAACGCGACGGCTTGTCCGTCCGCGCCGAAGTCGTTGGCGATCGTCAGATTCTTGAGCTGAAAGCCCGGCGCGAACGCCGCAAATGTGGCGCTCGCGCTCGTGCCGTAGGTGGCGGCCCCGGCGCTCGGCGGCTTGCACGGATTCACGCTCGTGTCGGTCGGCTTGCTCGCGTAGTTGTTGAACACGATCTCGACCA
>DASYCR010000066.1:0-1693 GCA_036500095.1 Polyangiaceae bacterium | reverse complement strand
CTAGAGGGCGTGCTGCTCTGTTGAAAGAGGGAGATGGCAAGGGCAGAGCGGGAGGGTGAGGCAGAGCGGGAGGGTGAGGCAGAGCGGGAGGGTGAGGCAGAGCGGGAGGGTGGGGCAGAGCGGGAGGTGGGCTGCCTCGTGACACTCGCGTGCACAGGTGTTGTGCCGGCGCGGGCTCAGGGTTGAGCGGGTGTGAGAGTGGGCGGGAGGATGCTCGGGGTCGTTGAGTGTGCTGCTGTGCTCGGCGGCTTCAAGGGGCTACCGCCCGCGCTCCGCGCGGCGCCTGCGGCGCCCTTGCAGCCGCCTGCGCGCAGCAGCGGGGCCGGGGGCGTCCCCGAGCAAAGGAGCTCATCATGACGCTAGAGATTTATCCGGTTGTTCTCGAGTTGGTTCGTAGGCTCGCGCCTGTGCTGCCCAGGCTGAAAGCGAGAAGCCCTTCGCTCGCTGACCAGTTCGAACGCGCGCTGATCAGCGTGCCGCTCAATGTCGCGGAGGGTGCTTACTCGCGCGGTAGGAATCGCCAGGCTCGCTATCAATCGGCGGCCGCGTCGGCGCGCGAGGCCCTCGCTTGCTGGGAGACCGCGCAAGCCTTTGGCTGGCTCGGGCCTATGGAGCCAGAGCTTGCGGCTCTTTTTCAGCGCGTCATCGGCACGCTCGTACGGCTCGTCGAGCCGCGTAAGTGAGCTCGCGCGAAGCGCGATGCAGCCAGCCCGATGGGCTCGCGGCCGCGTGGGGACCCGGCATCGCCCGGGAGGCTCTCCTCCGAGCGTGCCGACAAGGCTCGGGAGGCGATTCTTTTCAACAGACGCCGCGGCCGCTCGCGCGTCAGGCGCCGAGCGCGATCGGTAAAATGGCAGCCTTGGTGGCGGCGCTCAATTTACCGTCGATGCTACCGCCGTCCAGCCGCTCGATCACGATCCGCTCCACCAAACGCTCTGCGCTGGGCCGCGCTTGATAGGACGAGACGACCAAGCCGAGCGCAAACAGCGCGCGATGCAAGGCGCCGATCACCGGTGAGCGGCGATCGCGCGTGATTTCCACGGCGGTCAGCTGAGACCCCACCTGTTCGAAGTGCACTAATGCGCTGGTCATCTGGACGGGAGTGAAGCTGGACATCGAGGGCCCCGCTGTCAACGGCAGGCAAACGCAAATCTTTGCAGCGACGCCTGATTGAGTTGCTGCAATACGACCGAAACGCGGCGGTCTATGCAGCTATTCCCGAGCAGCGTTTGCTCGTCGAAAATGCTCATTTCGCGCGACGGTGACGGATCCGTGAAGGAACAGAAACCGACGTGCCCGGCGCCGCGTACGTTCACGCGCTCTGGCGAGCGGAGCGCCGACGGACCAACAGCAGGCCCAAGCCGAGCAAGCCGAAGGTCGCGCGCGCGTCGAGACCCGTGCTCCCGCCCGGAGCGGAGCACTTGCAGCTCGCGCTGCTACGAGACGCGGCAGTTGGTTCCGCGAGATCCGCACCACCGGTACTCGCAGCGCCGCTCGCGCCGCCAGCAGACTGACCGCCCGTGAGCGATCCGGCAAAGCCGGCGAGCGCGCCGCTGCCGCCCGTTGCAACACCGCCGCTCACGCCAGTACTGGCGCCCGCGCCGTCACCGCTCGCACCAGCGCTGCTCGCGCCGCTCGCGCTCGTGCCGGACGTACCGCTGCCGCTCGCGCCGCTCGCGCTCGTGCCGGATGT
>DASYCR010000065.1:0-7596 GCA_036500095.1 Polyangiaceae bacterium | reverse complement strand
CTCCCTCCCGAACCGGCGCCGGCCCAGCAAGCGCTGCGCGTCGAAGCCACGCAAGCTCCGCTCGATGCCGCCGAGCAAGACGAGCTCGCGCGCGCGCTCGCCGAGCTCGAAGCCGAAGAACAGGCGCAGCTGCAAGTGAAGAAATGAGAGCGACGCGAGTCGCGCTGTCGAGCTGCCTCGTTGCCTTGGCCGGTTGCGGCGGCGCCAATGGTGCCGCGCTGCAACCGGACTCCGCGCACGGCTATCAAGAAGAGCAATACCAAACGCTCGACCAAGCGAGCGCGGCGTTCGAGCGCTTCGCGAGCGAGCTCGAGAGCGGCGTGGCCTCGAACCGAGACGAATCAGCGCCCGGGGACGCGAAGGCGCCCGCTGCCGGCGCGCCCGCGCCGTCTGCCGCGCCGAGCACGCCGTCGTCCGTGTCGCCGATGAGGCCGGCGCCCGAGCTCGACGCGGAGTCCAGGTCCGACCGAGCGCCGTCGCAGCCCAAGGCCAAGGAGGAATCCCGCAAGGATACGAGCTGCGAAATGCCCTGCAAAGCCTTCGCTTCCATGAAGCGCGCCGGGGATGCCATCTGCCGACTCGACACCGCCGACGGCAGCCACTGCAAGCAGGCCAAGCAGAGAATAGCCGCCGCAACGGATCGCTTGGCAAGCTGCGCCTGCGCGTCGTAGATCTCGGGAACTCCGCGGTGGGATTTGATGTCAGTCGCTCGAGGTTTCCCAATGCGCGATCATGAAGCGCCGATATCCGAGTCGGGCCCCGAAGAATTCCGGGGCCCTGGAGCCACATTCGAGTCCTTGGCACGATCAGATCACGATCGGCGCGAGTCGGAACGAAGCTCGGTAAACCATGCTGGCGGGACCAGGGCCCATCTAGGTCCCGTTGGAGATGGACGCGGGGCATCACAGGCGCGCTCGCGCTCGCAGCACTTCAGGCTGCGATCTCCTGCCAGTAAGGTCTCGGCCTTGGCTGTAGGTCTGGCCGCCAGCGCATTGTTGGTCCTCGCGAGCGCGCGCGCTTCGGCTGCAGGGCGCATGATTTCCGCCGAGCCCATGGAGGGCGAGAAGATCCGCATCGACGGCGATCTGCGTGAGTGGCCGAACAAGATGGTCGAGCTCGGGGAGACTCTGCAGGGCACTGCTGGCAGCGATCCGCACGCCGCGGCCACCGTCGGCTACGACGAAAGCAACCTGTATGTCGTGCTCAAGATCACCGACAAGCGCATCGTGCGCAGTTCGGCCGCGGGCAGCGGTGAGGATCACGCCACGCTGATCATCGCCTTCCCAAAGGGCCGTGATTTCTCGACGTATGACGTGGATCTCTTTCCCGGTAACCCCGGCAAAGTCCCGGGCGCGGTCAAGCTCAGGGGTAGCAGCGTGAGCGGGGCAAAGATCGTCGAATCCCCGAATGAAAAGGGCAATGGTCTCGAGGTCGAGGCCCTGATCCCCTGGTCGACATTTCCGGAGGCCGCGCGCGTGCGCGTCGGTCTGCACGCGGCGGTGACGTACACCGACGCGGACGCGCCCGGCTCGATCACGGCCGTGATCGGCACGAGCGCCGCGCGCTCCGGCCGCGCGCTGCCGCCGCTCTTGATGGACGCCGAGGACGGCCTGGAGAGCTCGCTCTTGCGCCCGAACGGCGTGTCGAGCAACGCCTCGCGTGAGGCGTTCGGCAATGTGGCGGGCGACAGCATGTACGAGCGCGTCGCCGTCTTCGGCAAGAACCTGGTCATTTTGGGTTCGCACTACCGAGACGGAAAGGAGTTCTACGTCGGCGAGCTCGGCGTGAGCGATCCGAGCATGGTCACGCGTCTCGAGCTGACGGATTTCGACGGTGACGGCAAGGACGAGATCGTCGTGCAAAAGCGGATCGGCGCGGCCGATCACTATCGCGAGGTGATCACCGTTACCAAAGTCGGCACGGACGGCACGCCCTTTCAGGTCTTCGCACACGAAGTGGGCATCAAGACCGCGGACGGCAAGATCGCCAACAAGGTGTCGGTCAAGAACGGCTCGATCGTGATCGCGCAAGGCGACAGCGACGGCTTCGAGCCCGCCACGTTTGCGGAAACTCAACCGAGCGACATGGGCGCGACGCTCTTGCCTTGGGAGAGCATCGGCAGCCGCACCTTTCAATGGAAGGGCAAGGGCCTCGAGAAAACGGACGAGACGCCGTTCACGCCCAAGGTCTCGGCAAACGACGGTAAGGTCGCCAAGCGCGACAAGAAAAAGAAGAAGCACAAAGCGCATGCCGCCGCGAGCGACGGTCCGGCGCAACCCCCCGCGCCGCGTCCGCCCAGCGCGGATGAAATGCTGGATCGTGTGTACGCGCTCTATCGCAAGGATCGCGGAGTCGGTCCGAGCAAGCCCTCGTTCGATTTCGTGACGGACGTGGCGGGCGACAGCGGCCCGGAGCGCGTGTTGATTCACGGCAAGGACATCGTCGTGTTCGGCAAGGGCTTTCGCAAAGGCTTGAGCTACGCCTTCATCACCGTCGGCGTCGCCGATCCGAAAGACATCCTCGACGTGACGGCGCGCGATCTCACCGGCGACGGCAAGGCCGAGATCATCGTGCGCGCGGTGCTGCACGCCAAAGCCAGCAAGGCGCTGGGCGGCGACACGGTCGAGCGCCGCGCGCTGATGATCTACGGCATCAAGGACGAAGGCATCGCGCGCATCTTCGCGGCCGAAACGAGCCGCGCCATCGGCAGCGATCAAATCCTGGGCGCCGTCGCGTTCGAGCCCGGCAAGCGCGGCCTCGACATCGAACTACGTCCCTCCCGCGCGATCGGCTGGACTGAAAAGAGCTACCCGTTCCCGGCCGACACCACCACGGCGGGCGGCCTCGAGCCGCTGCTCTTGCCCTGGGGCAGCTCGGAGCGCCGCGCGTATCGCTTTGACGGCAACGGATATGTGATGAAGTGAGCAGAGGGCGCGCTCGGAGAGCGGACTCGGCTATGCAAAAAGCTGCTACCCTAGCAACTGCACGTCCACCCGCCCGATATCTGGGCATGGGGCTCACCATGGTCAAAGTCAGACTCGTCAACTTTACGGACATTCAGAACGCGAAGGCTGGGCTGATTCGTGAGGATCAGGTTCGCTCGCTAGAAATCGAAGCGTTGGCCGACACCGGTGCGCTCGCGATGGCGATTCCGGAAGATGTCGCCATCGCTCTCGGCGCGCCGGTCACACGTGAAGAGCGCGTGCGCGTCGCGGACGGGCGCTCGCTCACCGTGCCCTGCGTCGGCGGGCTTTGGATCGAGGTCTTGGGACGCAGCGTGTGCGGAGAGGCATATGTGCTTCCCAAGGGCGCGACGCCGCTGCTCGGCGCGGTCCAGCTCGAGATGATGGATTTCGTGGTCGTGCCGAGCACTCGTGAAGTGATCCCGAACCCCGCCCACCCTGACGGTCCCGTGTTCCCGCTCCTGCGCGCGAGCTGAACAGACGCTGCGCGTGGCGAGCGCGACTACTTGGCGCGCATCCGATTGTTCTTCGCGTTGTGTTCGACCTCCGCGAGGTCGAGCGCTTCGAGTACGGGCGGCACATACATGCCGAAGCGCCCGCGCAGACCCTTCGTCAGCCCGTACCAGCCCTTGACCGGATTTTTGCTCGAGCGGCCCCAGGCTTCGACAGTGCCGTCGGCGGCGGGTTTTTGCTCGTCCGCGCTGCCGAGCAGCATCCAGTCGGCGTGCTTCTTCAAGAGAGCCCGGAGGTCGTCGATGCAGCGCAAGTGATAGCGGAGCTGCGTCTTGCCGACCTGGACGACCAGTGCGGGCGGATCCGCTGCTTCGTCGCGCCACGCCAGGAACTCGGACGTGCCGGGGGGCGTCTTGAGTGACCACGGGGACTTCTCGGTTCCAGTTCCCTTCACCTTGCTCATGCGACCACCACGAGTGCTGAGCTCGAAAAGATGCGCTGGGCGCTCGATGTCGCCGCTTTTCTCGCGGCTCGGGCAGCTTCTGCCGCCGATCTAGCTATGCTGCGCGCGCATGGAAACCGATTTTAGCGCCCTCGCGCTGTCCGCCCCGCTGCTCGCGGTGCTGGCCG
The DNA here is from genome assembly GCA_036500095.1 of Polyangiaceae bacterium. Lineage (GTDB taxonomy): Bacteria > Myxococcota_A > Polyangia > Polyangiales > Polyangiaceae > PMG-095. The sequence goes on along the minus strand of DASYCR010000065.1, from coordinate 3,550 downwards.
AGCTCGGTTTCGACAAGCTGACGCCGATTCAAGCCGAAGCCATCCCCGTCCTATTGGCTGGGCGGGATTTGGTCGGTCGCTCGCGGACCGGCAGCGGGAAGACCGCGGCCTTCGCGCTGCCGATCCTGGAGCGGCTCAAACCCGAACCGCGTGAAGTCGGGGCGCTCGTGCTTTGCCCGACGCGCGAGCTCAGCGCGCAGGTGGCGCGCGAAATACGCCGGCTCGGGCGCAGGCTGCCCGGCCTTTCCGTGTTGGTGCTTGCCGGCGGCGAGCCGTTCGGACGTCAAGCGGGCGCGCTCGAGCGCGGCGTGCACGTGGTCGTCGGAACGCCGGGGCGCGTGCTCGATCATCTGCGCCGACGGACGCTCAAGGTGCACCGCGTGGCGACCGTCGTGCTCGACGAAGCGGATCGCATGCTCGACATGGGTTTCCACGAGGACATGGAGAAGATCCTCAAGGCGCTGCCCGCAGCGCGACAAACGGCGTTCTTCTCCGCCACCTATCCGACTTCGATCGAGGCCTTGGCTCAGAAACATCTGCGCGAGCCGGCGTTCGTGAATCTCGACTCGGAGCCGGAGGAAAAGCCCGATATCCGCAAGCTCGTGCTGGTCAGCGAAGCCGAGCAGAAGCTCGGCGCCCTGAGCTGGCTGCTCGGACATTTCCCGCACGAATCAGCGCTGGTGTTCGCCAACCTCAAGCTCACGGTCGCCGAAATCGCCCGCGCCTTGAGTGAGGCCGGCGTGAGCGCTGACAGTTTGCACGGCGATCTGGAGCAATATGATCGCGATCGCGTGCTGGCGAAGTTCCGCAACGGCAGCACGCGCGTGCTGATCGCGACCGACGTCGCGGCGCGCGGCATCGATCTCGAAAACCTCGATCTGGTCGTGAACTTCGACCTGCCGTCACAGCCCGAGATCTACGTACATCGCATCGGCCGCACGGGCCGCGCCGGTAAACGGGGGCTGTCGGTGTCCCTCCGCACGCCGCGCGAACAAGGCAAGCTCGAAGCGATTCAGCGCTACATCGGCGAACAGCTGGAAGTCTGTGTGCGAGAGCCCACGCCGCGCGGCGAGCGAGCGGCACAGGGAAGCGCACCCACGCAAGGCGCCAAAATGGCCACCCTGCGCATCTCCGGCGGCCGCAAAGAGAAGCTGCGCCCGGGCGACATCCTGGGCGCGTTGACGGGCGAGGCCGGCGGCCTGAACGCAACCGACATCGGCAAAATCGAGATCCACGATCACTTCTCGTACGTCGCGGTGACCGCGGCGGTGAGCCGCGACGCCCAACAAAGCTTGAGCGCGGGCCGCATCAAGGGCCGCAAATTCAGCGTGGTGTTCGAGGGCTAGTTGAGCGCCGTCAAATTGACGACTGCCCAGCCGCCCGGCGCGATGTCTACCGTCTGCTTTTTCTCGAAGCCGCGCGCGCCGAGCATCACGGTGTGACGCCCGGGCGGTAGCCGCACGCGACCGAAGGCGATGCGTGCGGGGAGCGTCGCCCAGTTGCGCGTGTCCGGCGTGTCGACGGCGGTGAGGGTCGCTTGTGTGCCGAGGCTGAGCAGCGTGCCGAGCAGGTCGTCGCCGGCTGCTTTTTTGACGACTTGGCCCGCCACGACGCGCGAGATCATGCGCGTGATCGCGGACGCGACGATCGCGCCTTTCGCGTCGTCCCACGCGCGCCTCGTCTCTTGATCGACGGCCAAGATGCCCTCGAGGCCGCCCCAATGTCCGTCCAGCATGAAGCTCGGCTGCCCCCACGCCCCGTGCGCGTGGCTGAGCTCGGGGTAGTTGACCCAGGTGACGAGCCCTTGCAGCGCGAGCTGGTTGGCTTGCGCTTGATCCGCGGGGCTCATGAATGTGCTTGCGTAGGTGAGCGCGAGGCCAATAGGGACGCGCTTGGCGATTTTCGCCGGCACGCGCCCGAAATTGACGATCACCAAGAGTTCGCCGTCGGTGTCGGGGACCGGCGCGGAGAGCGCGGCCGCGGGCTTGCCGTCGCTCGGCTTGTCGCCCTCGCCGAGCAGCGCGCGGAAGCGCGGGCTGCGGAAGCTCGCGACGCGCGACAGACGCTCGATCGGCTCTTTCAGCGACGCATAGCTGCCGTAGGAGAGCGCTTCGTCGTAGTGGCGCAGCGCCTCGTCGGCGTCGCCGCTCTTTTCGAAGGTGAAGCCGGCCAGATAACTGCCCGGGCCGAGCAGGCCGCGCCCGGGGTCGTCCTTGTCGTTGATGAACTTCTCCATCACGGCGAGGCGCCGCGCCTCCACGCGCGCGCCGTTCAAATCGCCGCGCGCCAGGTAGTTCATCATGTTCTCGGTGTTGATCATCAGCTTCTCGTACGCGGGCGCCTTGTATGGGCCGGTATCGTCCGAGAACAGGTATTTGCCGATGTCGGCCACCGCGTTGCGCGACAGATCCAAAATCTCGATCTGCTTGTCCGACACCTCGAGGTCACGGCTGGCGAGCTCGTACTTGTCGAGCGCCTGCAGCACCATCGCGCGGTCGAGCAAGAGCAGCGCGTTGTCCCCGCCCGTCTTCTTCGGCAGATCGCGCTCACTGTCCACGTCGAGCTCTTTATCGAGCGCCTTGAGCGCCCCGCGCGGATCGCCCGCGTCGAGCGCATTGCGCGCCAAAAGCGTGCGCTCCGAATGCCCCGCGCACGCGCAGAGCAGCGCGCTCAGCGCGAGCGCGGACGTCATGGGCGCACGGGCGTCAGTTCGAGAAGCGCAAAAAGTCCTCACGCAAGGGTCTTGGAGGAACAGATCGCGATCCGGAAGAGAGAGCAAGATCCTAGACAAAAACCGGCGACACCGGCGCATGCTTCCTGCCGGTCGGAAAGGTCGCGAGGCGTCGTGGAAAGCCATTCACGCTAAACAAACCAACAAACCAAACCCAAAACCCTAAATCAAAGCCTTGGTAACCCCAACCTTGTGCTGAAACAAGATAGCGCCGGTCTCGACCTCGAGCACCTGCATGAACATGAAGTATTGCACTCGCCGCTGATCGCTCTGCCGTTCGTCCGAGCTGAACACCTTGCCCGTCACGATGTAGCGCGTGCCGATCTGCCGGCCCCAGGCAGCAATCTTGCTCGGGTCGAAGCCGTCTTGGTACTGCTGGCGAGCTTGCTGCATCAAGGCCGGCTGTGATTCGAGGCTGATGACCTTGACGTGACCGGCGTTGACCAGCGTGGTCTCGATGTCGCTGATCAGCGCCTCGAGTTGGCTGTCGATGTGCTCGGTGGTTTCGTTGCGCATCGGCATCACCGAGACGGTCGGCTCTTTTTCCTGCTGCCACTTTTGAATCACGGGCGACGTTTGCAGGGCCTGCATGTTCTCCTGCAGCATCTTCTGCAGATCGCGCCGATCGAGCCCGGTGCTCATCGCTTGCTCGTCGAGCCCGGCCACGTCCTCGCCGCGTACGGCCTTTGGACCGCAGCCAGCGGTTGCCACGAGCGCCGCGCACGAACCAACGAGAAGTAGCGTTTTACGCAAAGTCATCAGTAAGGCCTTTCGAAGCGGGAGTGTTCTCAACGTCCGACGTCGATCCGTGCCGCAATA
>DASYCR010000064.1:0-5224 GCA_036500095.1 Polyangiaceae bacterium | reverse complement strand
CCATTTGCCACGAGCGGTTGCCTCAGCGAGCTTCGCCGCGTACGTGGTAGCTCGTTCGATCGCTGAAGCGCTCACCTCGCGTCCGGTCGTCACGCCCGCCAAAATCTGAGCGAGGATATTGGACAGGACGCGCTCCGCCTCGTCACCACGCCCGAGCGCGAGGCTCTTGTCCGCAACGCGACCGAGTAGCACGATCGCGTCCTCGCGCTTGGTAAACTCTGGATCCGGTTGCGCGCCGGGCTCGGTGTCGACCTTCAGCGCAGAACCCAAGCGCGGTCCGAGCGGACTCGAGCCATGTAGCGTTTCAGCGCTGAACGCCTCGCGCTCGGGGCCGAGTGAGCGCGCCTGCGAGCGAAACACGAACTGGAGCTTGCCGAATTGGATGCGATCCGAGTCCACCAATGCTTCCGGCTCTTTGAGTCGGTGGCCGTTCAAGTACACGCCGTTCGCGCTGCCGAAATCATGGAGCATCGCTCCGTCTGCACCGACCACGATCTGCGCGTGCCGGCGAGAAACGAGCGCGTCGTCCAGCACGAGCTGGCAATTCGCGCCCCGACCAATCACCGTCTCGCCGGCACGTAGCTCGAACGTTCGTCCGTCCGCCTCTAACCACTGACGCCGCGACGCGCGGGGCGCGCCAGGCACGAGCGGGGGGCGGCCTGAGCCGAGTGGCTCATTGTCGGAGGACACTCCAGGTATCATAGCGCCGCGCTGGTCGCCTCCGCCAGCGCCAGCGCTACTTGGCCGCTGCTAGGCGCTCGAGACCCTCGATCCGGTTCAGCAAAAAGCGATCGGCCGGACCGAGCTGGCTCGCGTGCTCGCGGAGCACTTCGAGGTAGTCGCGCAGTAGATTCAAGTTGATGGCCTTGACCTTACGCAGCACCGTGTAGAGCTCGTCCACGACCGGGCCCGGGCACGGGCGCTTGAGCACCTTGTGGACGCGAAAGATGTGATCGACCCAGCGCCCGTGTAGCGTCGCGGCCGCCAGCTTCATCGCGTACTCGACGGCTTTGTCGATTGTTTCCGCGGACACGGCGTGGCCCCGCTCCAGATCCGCCGCCGCCTGCTCGAGTTGCTCGCCGATCAGCTTCTCGGCTTCGTCCGCGCGGCCCATGGCCAGCGCCTTGTCGGCCAGTACGCCGAGTAGGCCGAAGGTTTCCACACGCTGCGTCGGAGCTTGGATCAGGGTATCCGCGGCCACCTCACGGCGCACAATGATCAACAGTTCCTGGCTGCCGATGGAAACTTGGTCGCCGTGGGCGAGCAAGCGCTTGCCTTCGATCCGCTCACCGTTGACGCGCACGCCGTTGCGGCTGCCGAGATCCGCGACTGTCACTGTGTCGAACGTGACGACCAACGTCGCGTGATTGCGAGACACCAAAGGATCATCGACGCTGAGGTGGGCGTTCGCCGCGCGCCCGATCATGAACTCCCCTTCCGGCAGCTCGAGGTCGCGGCTGTTGTGGCGCAGCGCGAATCTCATACGCGGGTGGACTCCAACAGCGCGGTGAGCCGCTCGAAGCGCTCCCGATCTGCTTGCGCCGGGCCGCCACGCGAGCTCACGCTCTCCATCACGCGCCGGGCGCCAGGTGCCAACGTCGTACGTTCGGACGCTGGCAGCGTCCGCAACGTTTGCGCGACGGCGCGCGGCGGCACCGCGGCCATCGATGCGTAGACGGACAAGAGCCAGCGGCCCCAGGCCGCGTCGCCGCGGGTCGCCGACAGCGTCGCGGCGGCGTCGGCTACCACGTCCAGGGTAGCGCGCTCGACCTGCTCCCCATTGCCGATGCGCTGCTCGATGCCGAGCCGGGCCTGCGCCAAAATGCGCTCGACGTCGTCGCGCTGATCCAGCGACGTAGCGCGTTCGAGCGCCTCGACCAGCAGGGCCAGCCCCCAGTCACGCACCGAGCCGGGCTGGCCGGTGAGCGTGTCCTCCTCGTTGCGATCGCTCGAGCCGCAGGCCGGACACTCCGCAAGCTCCAGCGAGTACGGCTGGCCACAGCTCGCACAGCGACTCAGAAAGCCGGTCGGACGGTCCCCGAAACCTCGCCCACCGGCGAGCACGCCGGCGCAAAACACCAGCTCTTGCGAGCCGAGCCGGATGCGATCTCCGTCGGCTAACTCACGCAGACCTTGCACGAGTACGCCGCCTATCTGCACGCCGTTGCGAGAACCCAAGTCTTCAATACTCGCCCGGCCGTTGACGATGCGGATGCGCGCGTGCTCGCGGGACACCAATGGGTCCTCGAGCGTGACCTGACAGCGCGCACTGCGGCCGATGACCGTATCGCCCAGAGGCAGATCGATCTCTTGCAGCAAGAAACGGAGCCGGAAGCGAGCCACGGTGCGATCGGCGCCCGAGGAGAACGCCGACCGTTTAGGTTAGTCTCGGCCGGCCTGCCAGGTCAAAGACTCGCTTTGGGCCGGCGGCTTTTATCACGACGCTCGCGGGCGTCGGCCGCAAGCTCTGCTAGCGCGGGCAGCCGCTCATTTCTTGAAGTCACGCATGAAATCGGCGAGCGCGGCCGCCGCTTCACGCGGCACGGCGTTGTAGATCGACGCGCGCATACCACCCACGGAGCGATGCCCCTTGAGGCCCTCCATGCTTCGCTTCTTGGCTTCAGCCAGAAATTCGGTCTCGAGCTCGGGCGTCTTGAGCGTGAACACTACGTTCATCGTCGAGCGCGCGTCTTTCTCGACCGGGCTCCCGTAGAAGTCGGAGCGAGAGTCGATCACGTCGTACAGGAGCTGCGCCTTCTCGCGATTGCGCTTCTCCATCGCGCTCAGGCCGCCGGCCGCCTTCATTTCACTCAGTACGTTACGCAGGATGTAGACCGAGAACGTGGGCGGCGTGTTGTAGAGCGAGTTGTTCTCCACTTGCGTCCGGTACTGGAAGATCACCGGGATATCGCTGCGCCCCTTCTCGACCAAGTCCTTGCGTACGATCGCGAGCACGAGGCCGCTCGGGCCGAGGTTCTTTTGTGCGCCGGCGTAGATCAGCCCGAACTTCGAGACATCGATCGGTTTCCAGCAAATGTCGCTCGACATGTCCGCGATCAGGGGCACGGAGCCCGTGTCCGGGAACGCATGCCATTGCGTACCGAAAATCGTGTTGTTGCTCGTGATGTGCGCGTAGGCCGCGTTCGGATCGAGCTCTAGCTCGTTCGGCTTGGGGATGCGCCCGAACTTCTTGTCCTTTTCGGTCGAGCCGGCGACGCGAGCCGTACCCACGGTTTTCGCCTCTTTGTAGGCCTTCTGCGACCAAGCGCCGGTCAAGACGTAGTCGGCGCTCTTGCCGGCCGGCAGGAGGTTCATCGGCACGACGGCGAACTGCTGGCTCGCTCCGCCCTGGAGCAACAAGATGTTGTAGTCGTCGCTGACGTTCAAGAGCTCCTTGACGAGCGAGATGGCTTCGTTGTGCACGGCCTCGTAGGCCTTGCCGCGATGACTGTGCTCCATCACGCTCATGCCGGTGCCGCCGAGATCGAGCAGCTCCTTCTGAGCGCGCTCGAGAGCAGCCAAGGGAAGAGCCGCGGGACCTGCATTGAAATTCAGTGCTCGTGCCATGATCCTCCAGCGGGGCGTTCGCCCGCGGGCACTCTGCTAGCGCCTGTGCTGCGTCGCGTCAAGGAGTCGCCGTTCGCCCCGCGATCGCTTCGAGCTCCGCCCTGGAAACGGCCGCCTCTCGCGTCACGCGAAAGCCGGCGCCCTCCAACACGACCACCGTCGACGGCCGCCCTCCCGGACTTCGTCCCGGCAAAACGTGCAGCGCACCGCGCGCGATCGCCTCCGCGAACTCGGCGCGCACTTCCGCGTCGCTCAGCCGCGGCGGAGCGCCCGGGAGATTCGCGCTCGTCGCGCTGAGCGGACGCCCGAACCGCCGCACGAGCTCCGCGGCCGGGCACGCGCCCGGAACGCGCACGGCAATCGTCCGATCGAGCGCGATTCCGCGCGCGACGCCGGGCCCCACCGGCAGCGCGATGTTGAGCTGCCCAGGCCAGCACGCATCTGCAAAACGCTCCGCCAGCGCGGGGATCTCGCCCTGGACGAGACCAGCCCAGCTCGCGCGATCGGCGAGCAGTACGGGCACCCCTTTGTCGCTGCCGCGTGGCTTGAGCGAGAGCAGCCGCTCCACCGCACTTTGGCGCGAAACATCTGCGAGCAATCCGAAAAAACTCTCGGTGGCGGCAGCGACCACACCGCCTCGCTCGAGCTCAGCGAGGGCCGTAGCGAAGGCCTGATCGTTCACGGTCGCATCGAGCCGAGCGCGCGGGCCGCGATGTCGCGACGCAGCTGCTTGCCGTCGAAGTGGATGCAGTCGGCGGCGCGGTACGCGCGCTCGTGCGCCTCCGCGAGCGACGCGCCGCGCGCGGCCACTCCGAGCACTCGGCCGCCGGCCGTCACGATCTGACCTGATTTTTCGGCCGTCCCGGCGTGGAACACGGTAGCGCCCTCGACCGCTTCGGCTTCGGTCAAGCCCGAGATGGCGTCGCCCACGCGCGGGCTCGCCGGATAGCCGTGAGCCGCCAGCACGACGCACACCGCGTGATCCATACTGACGTGCATGGCGGTGGGATCGAGCTCACCACGCGCCGCGGACGCCAGCGTTTCCGCGAAATCACCCTCGACCACCAGCGTAATGACCTGCGTCTCCGGATCGCCGAAGCGCACGTTGAATTCGAGCAAGTTGGGCTCCCCTTCTGGGGTCACCATGATGCCCGCGAACAAGACGCCACGAAAGGGACTGTCCTCGCTCGCCATCCCGAGCAGCGCGCGCTCGAATATTTCGCGCTCGATGCGCGCGGCGAGCGAAGGCGTGATCAGCGGGGCCGGCGCGTAGGTGCCCATGCCGCCCGTGTTCGGACCACTGTCCCCGTCACCGATGCGCTTGTGGTCCTGCGCGGTCGGCAGCAAGAAGAACCGCTCCCCGTCGCAAATACCGTGAACGCTCGCTTCGGAGCCGACGAGGCGCTCCTCGATCACGACGGTGCGCCCCGCGTCGCCGAACGGCTCGCCGCTCAGCATGCGACGCGCGACGAGCACGGCCTCCTCGTGCGAGGCGCTGACGACCACGCCCTTGCCGGCACAGAGCCCGTCGGCTTTGACCACCGGCGGATTTTCGAAGGTTTTGATCGCGCGCTCCGCGTCACCGGCGTCGCGCACGACCTCGAAGCGTCCAGTCGGGATGCCGTGGCGGGCCGCAAACTCCTTCATGAACGCCTTC
>DASYCR010000063.1:0-4680 GCA_036500095.1 Polyangiaceae bacterium | reverse complement strand
CACCAACGCGCTGCGCGAAATCGCCCAGCACGTGGAAGTGCTGGCGGCCAGCGCCGAAGAGTCGAGCTCCTCCGTCCTGGAGATGACCGCGACCAACGAGCAGGTCGGCGGCAACATCTTGGAGCTCGCGGCCAGCGTTCGCGAGACCGTGGCTTCGATCGAGGAGATGGCTTACTCGATCAAGGAAGTCGCCAAAAACGTCGATGCGCTCTCGCTGACCGCCGAGGAAACCTCCTCGAGCATGAACGAGATGGACGTCTCGATCGACCAGGTGCAGTCGAACGCGAACGAGACGGCTCGGCTTTCCGAAGAGGTCGCGCAGGACGCCGAGCGCGGCGCGGAAGCGATCTTGAAGACGATCGGCGAGATCTACCGCATCAAGGAGAGCAGCCAAGAAGCCGTGGCCGTGATCTCGAACCTCGGCTCGCGCATCGACGCCATTGGTCAGATCTTGAACGTGATCGACGACGTCGCCGAACAGACGAATCTGCTCGCGCTGAACGCCGCGATCATCGCGGCGCAGGCGGGCGAGCACGGTAAGGGCTTTGCCGTCGTCGCCGACGAGATCAAAGATCTTGCCGAGCGGGCAGGCGCCAGCACCAAAGAAATCGCGGATCTGATCAAGACCATTCAGGCCGAGAGCAAGAACGCCATTCAAGCCGTGGAGCGCGGCGCTCAAAACGTCGACCGCGGTGTAGAAGTGTCGAACGAAGCCGAGCGAGCGCTGAAGAAGATCTTGGAGAGCTCGCAGAAGAGCACCAACATGGTGCGCGCGATCGCCCGCGCCACGGTCGAGCAGGCCAAGGGCAGCAAGCAGGTCACGGACGCCATCGGCAGAATCGCCGCCACGGTGCAGCAGATCGCCGCGGCCACGGCGCAGCAAGCGCGCGGCTCCGAGCTGATCATGAAGAGCAGCGAGAAAATGCGGACCATCTCGCAGCAGGTGGAGCGCTCGAGCCAAGAACAAGGGCGCGGTAGCCGTCAGATCACGCAGTCGATCGAGACCATCAACAGCTTGGTCACGCAGCTCAACTCCTCCTACCGCTCGCAGGCGATGGGCTCGGAACGCGCGCTCGGCGCTACCACCCAGATCGAAGAAGCCGCGCGCCGCCAAGACGGCGCTCTCCGCGAGCTGATCTCGAACGCTGAGCGCATGAAAAAGTCCGTCGCCTGACGGACATTGTGCGTCCTGCGACGCGACTCACTTCGCGCTCGCTCCGCAGTGCCCGCTGCCGGGGGTCGACGCGACTGCGCTGTAGTCTCCCACGTCGAGTTCGAACGGGATCGCGACGCGGCCGTCGTAGTGTCCCTTGTCGTCCGTCGAGAGCGCGCCGAGCCAATGCTCGACGCCCGTGAAATCGCGCAAGCCCACGTCGACGCGCGCGAACGCGCACGCCGAACCCTCGCTCGCAACGGAGCCAGACACGTGCAGGTGGCCACCGCGACGCAATTCGTGAAGCTCCGCGGTGAGCGACACGGTTGCCGCCGGTAGCCCGCTCTCCTGCGATACCGGAGGCGCGCTATTGGCAACCGCCGACGGCGCAGCGGGTACCGGCAATGCGCTAGGCGCCACGGCCACCGAGCCGCTCGGCTCCGGCGTATTCGAGACGCCGCTCGCCGCTTGATCGCCGAGCGCCGAGCCCGTTTCGCTGCCAGGAGGCCACTGATATGGATCCGGCGGCGGACGATGCTGATGCTCGCTCGAGTGCGCTTCGTAGTCCATGTGGCTGGCAGCGCCGCCCAAGTCGATGCGGTGGTAACGGGTCGCGTCGAACACCTCCACCCACGCGTGCGCTTCATTGCGCACCAGGCGAGCCGGGATGCCGAGCGCGAGCGCCGTGAGCACGAACGCGTACGCGCGGTGGCGACACACGCCCTTCTTGCCGATGGCGAGCTCGGAGTAAAGCGAAGCTCCGCCCGTCGAGCGTGGCGTCTCGTCCGACGGCGAAAAACTGCGAAAGTACCCGACCAGCTTGCTGAGCGCGTCCCGCGGCCGCTCGTTTTGCGACACCCCGATCGCACGCAAGACGTCTTCGGCCGAGCTCTTTGCGGCCGGCGGTAGCGGAGGCAAGTAGCGAACGAGCTCCGCCCAGGACACGTCAGCGAAATCCGAGCCGAAAACAGCGCGTGGAATCGCGAGCTCCACGACGAGCCGCACGCGCTTACGGGCGTCGCCCATCAAGAACCAGTTGTCCGCACCGTCGCGCAGGAGCTCGAACTTCATCGCCGGCTCGACGCGCGCGACGAGTACTCGCGCGCCGGGTCCCACGCTGGGAATGCGAACCGGCAAAGACGGCGCAACGTCGACCAGCAGATCTCCATAGAATTGATCTTCGTCCGGCCGCGGTTCGCCGCCGAGCTCGAGGTGGTGCAAAGATTTGTCGTGCACGACGAGCTCGAATTGTTCGTCGACCGCGTCGTAAGCGTACACGCGTTTGAAGGGTGTGACCGCCGGGATGAACGGGTCGTCGTAGCGCACCGAATCCGGCCGCGTCGTATCCCGATCGATGCGGTAGCTCGCGTCGATGCTATCGGGCGTCGCGTTGCCGCCGTACGCGACCTGACTGCTCGGCGTGTTGCGCTTTTCCGCCGCGGGCGCAGAAACGACACCGCTCGGCGTGTCGATCGCCGCCGGCATCGTGCCATCCGAAGTAGTCGCCCCCATCCGCAGGTCGTCCACCGGATCGGGTGGAATGTATTCGTGCAACACGGGACCGTCCGCGCGCAGCGGGGCCGCGATCGCACTGACGAGCAAGAGCACGGCAGTGATGCGGAGTCCGTTGGAACGCGGCATTGACCCCGCTCAAGATAGCATCGTCCGAGCTAGCAGGGCGCCACGGCGCCGCATCTTGCAAGGCCGCTCGAACGTTATGGACGTCGCACCTTCTGCCACGCACCCGGTTGCCAAACGTAGCGAACGCCGTCCCAGTGATAGTAACCTGCTATCCACTCGGCATCGCTGCGCTCGGGCGGCACGAGCTCACTCGGCGTCCGTGTGCCGGCTACCACCCGCGGCGGCGCAGCCAGGCTCGAGGCTTCGACACCGCGCGCCGCTTCGGCTTGGCTCGGGTGCGCTTGCCGGCCCACGACACACGCGGCGAGCTGCGCCAAGAGCAGCGCTTGGCCCGTGCGCGTGAGCGCGCGTTTCATCTCCGTCGCTCGCGCGTGCTCGCCATGTACGAGCGGATCTGCTCGGCGCTCAGCTCACGCATGTTCGAGCTACCAGCGTAGAACGCGCGGTACCAGCGCGCAGTGAGCTCGAGCGCCTCCTTGAAACGCAACGTGGGATGCCAAGCCAGCGTGTCGAGCGCCTTCTCGCAGCTCAGTTTGAGTAGCTTGGCCTCGTGCGGCTGGGCGGCGGCTTCGTTCGGCGGCAGGTATTCATGGCGAACGCTCGGCCAATGAGTTTGAAACTCGCGAACCACCTGGTCGACGGGCGCAAACGCGTCGTGTTCCGGGCCGAAGTTGAAGGCTTCGCCTGCCGTAGACGCTCGCTTTTTTGGATCACAGAGCGCAACGCCCAGCTCGAGGTAAGCGCCAAGCGGCTCGAGCACGTGCTGCCACGGGCGAACCGACGCGGGATTGCGCAGTATGGGTGTTTCGTTCTTGGACCACGCGCGCACGCAATCCGGGATTAGGCGATCCTTGGCCCAATCACCGCCGCCGATCACGTTGCCCGCGCGCGCCGAAGCAATCGCGGTGGCGCTGCGGTTGAAGAAGCTCCGCGCATACGCGGAGAACACCAGCTCCGCGCAGCCCTTCGAGGCGCTGTACGGATCCGCGCCGCCCATCGGATCGACCTCGCGATAACCGAACGACCATTCGCGGTTCTCGTAGCACTTGTCGGAAGTCACGTTGACCAACGCCAAGAGGCCCTTCTGGTCACGCGCGGCTTCGAGCACATGCGCCGTCCCCAACACGTTCGTGGACAGCGTTTCGAGCGGATCCTGATAGGACGCGCGCACCAACGCTTGCGCAGCCAAATGAAAAATGAGCTGAGGCTTGTTGTCCGCAATCGCCCGCTTCAGCGTCGGCAAATCCCGCAAGTCCCCGCGGATGTCGCGCAAGCGGTTCGCATGGCCGAGGATCTCGAAGAGCGCCGGGTCGGTCGGTACGCTGAGGGAGTAACCCGTAACGTCCGCGCCGACCTCGAGCAGCCACTCGCAGAGCCACGCGCCCTTGAAGCCGGTGTGCCCGCTGACGAACACGCGTTTGCCCCGGTAGAAGTCGGCGAGTGAGATCATTTAGCTTTCCAGCTCCGTGACACATTCCCAAATTGGCTGATTTTCGTCCACGCACAATGGCTTTGCGTATGAGCCCGGTTACATCGCGGAAATCAATGGCGCAAGCGATCCGTGCAGCAGAGCCCGCCATTTTCAAGTCCGCCTCGAACCCGATCGACCGAGCTCGCTTCTCTCCTGCCTTCCGAGCGAGGTGTCCGGTGGAGCACTGTTTGCCTGCGGTATCGCTTGGGACTAACATCACGAAATGGGCTCGAATCACGCGGCCTTCCGCTGGCTCGACCTGGATGTGCTTGCACGGTCGGGTGGCTCGGACCTGGCAGGCCGGCGGGTGCTGGTGACGGGGGCGACCGGCTTCATCGGAGCCGCGCTCAGCCATGGGCTCGTAGCGCTGGGTTGCAAAGCTCTCTTTGCGCTCCGTCGCCGCTCCTCGGACGCG